>JAIORT010000769.1 GCA_021107975.1 Bacteroidales bacterium
CTGATCTTTGACAGTAAGATTTTTATTAACTAATAAAAACAACACATTAATACACTCCAAAAAGTTCTTGGCACTACCACTGGCTGTGTTCAGCATTCAGGCAACTTCTCGGATCGTTGGCGGAAGCGCTACTTTTACTGCCTGGAAAATCTTCCCACAGTCACCTTGGCATTCACTGCGGATGGCAAAACACTTATCACCCTCTTCGATGGTTACTTGCTGAAGCGCCTTGAGATCCTGTTTGATATCTGACCATTCAAATACATGCCCGGCCTGATTCAAACGTCGATCAAGTTCTTTTCTGAGCACTAACGCCAGAAAGCTGCAAAACACATGACCCCTGATATTCTCATCTCGCT
Organism: Bacteroidales bacterium; assembly: GCA_021107975.1. Lineage (GTDB taxonomy): Bacteria > Bacteroidota > Bacteroidia > Bacteroidales > JAADJA01 > JAADJA01. Next base: position 360 of record JAIORT010000769.1, read on the forward strand.
GGTGATATACAGGCCGTGTTTCAAACATTGATTTGATATCCCGGAATACTCGTTCCACTTGCCATAGTTCTTTATATTTGTGCGCTACCTTGTCTGTCGGCATGTTCATATTGGTTGTCAAAACCCACTTGCCATCAAAACGGGATTCGTATTCGACTTTGTCCATGTCGATTTGCGCGCTGCCTTTTTCGACCTTCAAATACTTGCGATATCCTTTATTGCCGACCAGGCTTTTCGGTCCCTTTTTTAACTGCTCTTTTAACGAAGCAATGATGGCTTCTCGATCCTTTTTATCTTTCCGAGCCTGGCGAGAGTTTAGGCAAACGATGTAGCGTTTTTCGTTGTGATACACCTGTTTAACTTTCAAAGGAGCCGGGTCCTTTGTGGTAACACCCTCGGGGTAAACGCTTTTGTATCTGCCGCCACGGGACAGAACATCAATCTTGATCTTATTGACGCGCCGCATGCGCGTACCCAAAATGTAGCTGATATTACGATTTTCAAGTTCCTTGATAGTGTTGTCGCTAATCATTCCCCGATCGGCAACAACGCAAAATCGACTGATCCCAAAACGCTTGCGAACTCTATCTATGACCGGAATCAAGGTTTTGACATCCGTAGTATTGCCGGGCCACATCTCACAACAAATCGGCCTGCCTTTATCGTCGATAATGGCCCCAACCACCATTTGATTTAAATCAGGCCGGTGATCCTTGCTAAATCCTCTTTGCCCGATACTGTCACCCCCACGCCCTTCAAAGTAAATAGAGGTGGTATCAAAAAATACCAATTCCAACTCAGAGAACAGGTCGCGATTGTATTTAAAAAGCAGCTCTTCGATCAAATCTTTGTTGCATCTTGGAGCAAAAAGGGTAGCATCTTTTTTAGCGTTGAGTTCTTCGCCTAAAAACGTCATCGCTCGGTAAAGATGATGTAAATCGAGTTTTTCTGTACCTTCAAGGAGATAATCCCGTCGCCATTTTTCACAAAAGCGATCGGATCCTGAGACCATTAGTCTGTGCAATACCGTTAGAAAAATGGCTCGTTCGACATCAAACTCAAAATGTCGATCTTTGAGCAGATGCTTTATCGCTTTCTGAATGCCGGTCTCCTTCCATAAACGATTAAAAACAATCGAAGGGCCAATCTTCAGCGCTTTAACGGAGACATCACTTTTTCCCGATAGAATCAGCATTGTTCGTTCAGAAAACCGTGATAGAGATCGGATAAGTGTCTCAATACGATTTTTGTTCTGAAGCTGATCCATACGGCCAATAGTGGCGATGACTCGTTGTTTTACTTTTCCTTTTTCCTTGCGATTTTCTACGATTTGAAGATACTGGTATTTGCCTGATTTTTTGGTTCGTGCAAACATGGGAGCCTCCATATTTAAGACACTCCCTAACTAACCTGTTTAAATATCTATGTCAATGGTTATTCGAGTATTCTGTGGCACTACCGTTTAAAGATTTCCTCAATTCAGATACTGTAATTTCAGATACTTACGATTCGGATGGCACAATAACTGTCAAACTTCAG
>JAIORT010000747.1 GCA_021107975.1 Bacteroidales bacterium
ACCACTTTTCTACGGGTTTAATACTTTTTGCCCTGCCAGGTGTCAAGCTCTTTTAGTTTCTTTTCTATTTTAGCATTAACCTGGTCAGTACGGATTAGTTTCCAGTCAGGTCCGGTTAGAAACCTTGGCGGAACTTCACCGGTAAAACGCTCTATGATGAATTTTGGATTTAGCCTTTCAATAAATTCAATAATAAAAACGATATATTCTTCAAGGGAAAAAAGCTCGAATTTGGAGGGGTCTTGCTGATATTCTCCAGCCATTACCGTATTTTTTATAATTTGAAGCTGGTGAAATTTAATATTGTTTAATGGTAGTTCTGATAAGATTTCCGCTTCGTTCAGCATTTCCTCCCTGGTTTCTCCCGGCAACCCGAATATAATATGAGCGCCGGTATTTATTCCATAAGATGCAGTTTTTTCGATTGCTTCTACGGACTGTTCATACGTATGTTGCCGGTTAATTTTTTTAAGAGTTTTGTTATAACACGATTCAATTCCGTATTCTATAATAATATAGTATTTTTCTGATAACTCTTTCAGATATTTTAATTTATTTTCATCAATGCAATCGGGACGTGTGCCGATTACCAAACCGATGACCTTTGGATGTGCCAGAGCCTCGGAGTAAATGTTTCTTAAGTGTTCAAGAGAACCATAAGTGTTGGAATATGTTTGAAAGTATGCCAGGTATTTATTAGCACGCCTGTATCGTTTCAAATGAAACTCTATTCCTTCTTCGATTTGCCGGGTAATAGATTTTTGTGGCAGGCAATAGGAAGGATTAAATGCATCGTTGTTACAATAAGTACATCCCCCGTAAGCTAAAGTGCCGTCGCGGTTTGGGCAGGTAAAGCCTGCATCAACGGAAACTTTCTGTACCCTTTCGCCGAATTGTTTTTTAAAATATTCGGCGTAGGAATTAAACCGGCGGTTATGACACCAGGGGAATGGCATTTTAGATTTACGATTTTAGATTTACGATTTTAGATTTAGGGTGTTTCTGCAAAAATAAAAAAAGCAGGACAACATGGTCCTGCTTTATAAGTTTTACAATTATTTTTTTTATGAGTCTCTTGTTGCTCTTTCAAGGCGTTTCATTATTGAAAAAACAAATATTGCAGAAAGAATGCAACAAACAACAAATATTGCCCAAAGTTGCCATAAGTCGAGTTTACCCCAGAAGAAACTTCCAACAAACAAAAGTTTGTTACCAACAGCTGTTGCAAGCAGCCACCCGCCTTGCATCACTCCCTGGAATCTTGTAGGTGCTACCTTTGAAACAAAAGATAATCCCATTGGACTAAGGAATAACTCTGCAATAGTTAAGATAAGATAACTGTTAATAAGCCAGTAAGGCATTACGCGTGAAGAATCCGGTACAGGATTATATTCTACTTTTCCCATGTCATTAACATATTGTAATTCATGGGGTGAAACCAGGTTAAGTGAGCCTACAAGGATTACTACAAAACCAAGGGCGGCGATAATCATACCAATACCAATCTTTTTTGGAGTAGAAGGTTCCAGTTTTCTCTTTCTCATCCACGCAAAAAGTGCCATAATAGGAAATGTCAGAGTAACAATAAATAGAGGGTTGAAAGATTGGAAAATTTCAGGTTCGATAGGATTCAAAGTATTATATGAATTAATATAATAATATGTTAAGTAACCTAAGCCCAATAGCATTGCAAGTCCAATCAGTTTCTCTAACATTTTTTTACGTAATATTAGAATAAAGAATCCTGCAATAGCACCAATAAACGCTAAAATTGAGTTAAGATTAAAGAATATATTTGTGAAAGGATCCACTGCCTTTACAGTGTAATCTTTAGCAAAAAATGTTAATGTTAAACCATTTTGATGAAACGACATCCAGAAGAAGATTACAACAA
>JAIORT010000425.1 GCA_021107975.1 Bacteroidales bacterium
GGAATAAAAAATGGCACAATGACCAGGATGAACGCCCCGGGGCAAAACATAACAAGGCCAAATACACCAGCAATAAAACCCACTATAGCCCCACCGATCCGGATGCAAGAATATCTGTTAAACCAGGTAAAGCAAGAAAACTCAACTACCTAAGCCAAATGGCTGTGGATACAAAAGAGCATGTTATCACCCATATACATGCAGATTACGCTGATAAAAAAGATAGCCAATGCTTACCACAAATAGTTAACAAACTACAATGGAGGCTTCACCGTATGGGGTTAAAGTGGAAATATTTACCGGCTGATACAGGCTATAGCAGTGGAGAGAATTATGCTTTCCTTGAAGAAAAAGGCATTGAGAGTTATATACCACCTCATGGCACCTACAAAGGAGGCCCCGAAGGATTTACCTATCATAAAGAAGGAGACTATTGGTTATGCCGCAACAATAAGAAAGTTACCTTCAGAAAAATCACAATAGAAAAGAACAAAAACAACAATGAAAAGAAACTCTATTTAACCCGGTCAAGTGATTGCAAAGGCTGTCCTTATAAAACTGAATGTGCAGGTAAAGCCCCAGAAAAACGAATTACAATAACCATTTACAAAGAAGAATATGAACGAGCTATTGAGCGTATAAACAGCTCAAAAGGTAAACATATGAAAAAGAAGCGGCAAAGTACGGTGGAACCGGTCTTTGGTTCTTTGACCAATTACTATGGAATGCGGAAGGTAAATACTATAGGCATAGAGCAAGCTAACAAAGTAATGATGATGGCAGCCACAGCTTATAACCTAAAGAAGTATCTCAAATTTAAAATAAAACCATTGAAGAATCAGGCAGTTAAAGTCAAAGATTCTTTTTCCTGTTTATTGGCTCAAATATGGAGTATTTTAAGCCCATCTAAGCTCACAAAATTTTTCGAACCAATAATTGTACTCTAAAAACAGGCATCCTTACAAAGCTTTGTTTTCCTTCGATGATCTGAATAATTATGGGGTTGTGCAACGATTACCATTGTTATGCAAAGGCTTTGTTATAAGGTTTTTGTGCTTCAATCACAAGGGTTTCATATTTTCTCACTTCTTCTTCCTTAATTAATCTTTTATCAGTACCAGTTTTCCCAAACTCTACTGTTTTAATATTTATAAAACCACTAATCTCCAAAGCTTTAGATAGAATTTCTTCATCCCATGCTGAATGGTGTCCCCAATTCTGTGTGTAATTACTAATTGCTTCAGCTCCATATTTATACTTATAATTAGATATTGTCCCGTTGTAAAAATCAACTACACGTTTGAGGTCAGGAACATTTATTCTAAGCCAACACCCTGGTTTCAAAACTCGAAATATTTCTTTTAACAAATTGTATGCATGATTTGGATATAGATGTTCAAGTGTATGTCCTGAGTAGACTCCATCAACAACATTATTTGGACAATACAATGGATACCTTAAATCGGTTTCTATTTCTAGTCTTCTTCTTGGATGCGATTTCCAAAATTTTCTTATACGATTTCGATAAAAGTCCACATGTGTCCATCCATTGGTATAATTTGCACCTACTCCTAAGTCTAATAATAATGATTTCTTTGTTGGAGTAATTCTACTTGTGTTTTTAAAAAAGTTACGACCAATCCAACTGTTAATTTCAAATATTAGTTGGCCTATAAATTTAGGTTCTGAAAAATTGGGATAAATTTCATTCATTTTCTGTACATTTTAATTGATGTATGATTTTTTTAGCTTTTGCATAACGTATGGCTATGCGCAGTACAATGTGGAGCTTGCGAAGCTTGCGGAACTTTGTATTGCGTATCGCCGCTGTTGAACTCAACCTTCGGTAGCTAAAGAACCCTCAATAGCCACTAAAAGTATAAG
>JAIORT010000795.1 GCA_021107975.1 Bacteroidales bacterium
AGATATGGAACAGAAAATAACAATAGAACCGGTAACCAGAGTTGAAGGACACGGAAAAGTTACAATCCATATAGATGATGAAGGTAATATTACACAAAGCCGTCTTCATATCGTAGAATTCAGAGGTTTTGAAAGATTCATACAGGGAAGACCATACTGGGAAGCTCCGGTACTCGTTCAAAGATTATGCGGCATTTGTCCGGTAAGCCACCACCTTGCTGCTGCCAAAGCATTAGATGTTATTGTGGGAGCAGGAACAGGCGACGGGTTGACACATACCGGTGAAAAAATGAGAAGACTGATGCACTATGGACAAACCCTCCAGTCGCATGTATTGCATTTTTTCCACCTTGTTTCACCAGACTTGTTATTCGGCATTGATGCCGATCCTGCTATCAGGAACATTATCGGTGTAGCAAAAAAACATCCCGACCTTGCTGTGCAAGGCGTAATGATGCGTAAATTCGGGCAAGAGATAATCAAAGCCACGGCAGGTAAAAAGATACATGGCACAGGAGCAATCCCCGGCGGTATTAATAAACATCTTACAATAGAAGAAAGGGATAGTTTCCTTAACGGACAGGATCCTTTAAACATTGATAAAATGATCTCATGGTCTCAGGATGCTGTTAACTTCCTGAAAGGATATCAAAAAGAAAATAAAAGTTTTATTGACCATTTTGCTGCTTTTCCTTCTAATCACCTCAGCCTTGTAAGAAAAGACGGCGCTCTCGACCTCTATAACGGAGTAATAAGGGCTGTTGACTCGGAAGGAAATAAAATTCTACATGATGTAGATCCCCAGGATTATCTTAAATACATCGGAGAAGAAGTAAAGAACTGGAGCTATATGAAATTCCCATACTTGCTGGAATTTGGGAAAAATAATGGCTGGTACCGTGTAGGTCCGCTGGCTCGTTTAAATACTTGTGACTTTATCCCCTCACCTTTGGCACAGAAAGAATTTGAAGAATTTAAGGCTTATACCAATGGAAAACCAAATAATATGTCGATGCACTACCACTGGGCACGCCTGATCGAAGTGCTGCATAGCGCAGAAATGATGAAAGAACTTTTGAATGATCCTGATTTGTTAAAAGGCGAACTTGTAACAAAAGGAATAAAACAGGATGAGGGTGTCGGTATGCTTGAAGCTCCCCGCGGTACTTTGTTCCATCATTATAAAATAAACGAGCATGACCAGATTGTTATGGCGAATCTTATTGTTTCAACTACAAGTAACAACGAACCTATGAATGTGGCTGTAAACCATGCAGCAAAACAATTTATGACAGCTCAGAAAAAAATTACCGAAGGCATGATGAATGCTGTTGAGGTCGCTATCAGGGCTTATGATCCATGCCTGAGCTGTGCTACACATGCTTTAGGTCGAATGCCTCTTGAAGTGGTTATGCTTGACGGACAAAATAATGTTATCGACAGGAAAAGAAAATAGTGGCTTATAAAATTTTTATTTATGGATATGGAAACCCCGGCAGGCAGGACGACGGGCTGGGTAATGCTTTTGTTGAAAAATTTGAAGAATGGGTTAACCGGGAGGGATTGAAAGGATTTGAATTTGATAGTAATTACCAACTCAACATTGAAGATGCCGATGCAATTGCAGAAAAAGACCTGGTAATTTTTGCAGATGCCTCGGTTGAAGAAATCGAGGACTTCATACTGACCCCTGTCGATGCTTCTTCCGATGTTTCATTTACTACACATGCTGCATCTCCGGGATATATTGTAAAACTTTGCGGCGATCTTTTTAATAAATTCCCGGCAACATACCTCCTGCATATTAAAGGATACGAATGGGCTTTTAAAGAAGGATTAACTGAAAAATCTCAAAGAAACCTGGAAAAGGCATTGCAGGA
>JAIORT010000665.1 GCA_021107975.1 Bacteroidales bacterium
CTTTTTGGATATCAAACTGATTAATAAACAGTTTTTCAATTTCCAGCTTACTTGTATCTATTTTGTATTTTATTCCTTCTTCGCCTGATATCTTCTTCAGCTTGCTTTTTAGAAACGCCAGGTTGTGAAGGGAAAGAGAATTGTTTTTTAAAAGAACATCCTCAACGTGAAATTTTGTTGATTTATCAGCCGATATGAATTTCAAATCATTAAAACTCGTTTCGAACGACTGATATTCAAAATAGTTTTTTTGCTTATTTAAGTCCGTTTTTATCTCAAGATCAACAGATGAAAAATTCAGATCATTAATCGCAAACATTTCTTCTGAAAGGTTATATAGATAAAATGACCCATTTTCCAGCACAAACTCGTTAAGCACAATTTTATCAGGCAAATCAAACTTCTTTTTTTTATGATTTTTTGATTTGAAAATATCAGGGTTGTAAATTTTTATATTCGGGTTTTTCACAAACAAAGAAAAATCTGCAACTTGCGAATTAATCAATTCTTTTGTGTTCAGACCATTTAAAACCAATGAATTAACAAGAATGTCCAGACATATTTCCTGCTTATCGCCATTTTTCGATAAACAAGAATATTTCAGTCGAATATCTTTTAAATATTGTAGTTGTTCAGGTCCGGAATAAACAAAGCTATCGCATTGAAAGTCAATCTCCGGTTCTGTCAGATGTAATTTCAACATGCCCGTAGTAACAGATGAGTTTTCAGTAAGCATCAGGTATTTCGCACCGGAAATAAACGAGGAATCAACAGAAACATCTAACAGCATTACATTTGCATTATCTATATATAATATTGTATCAATCTCCTTGTTCATGGAAAGGCAGTACATTTTTTCTAACTGAAAAGTGTCTGTATAAAATTCCTTAATCACATTAAAAAGGACTTCTGTTTTTGAGGCGGTTTCTATTGAATCGTTAGTTTTTTTTATGAATTGATCCTTGGTTTCTATAAACTTACTATCGGAGATTAATATTTTTTCGAACTTCATATCCTTGCTGACAATAAATTCTTTCAGCTCGAATCCACTGATAATTATCTTATCTGTCTTTGCAGAATAAACAGGGCGGACTCCAAAATCGACATTTTCTACCGGTAAAAACGAGATGCCACCGGTCATAAACTTCCCTTCTTCCGAATGATAAATAATTGAATCGATATTGAGATAATATTCTTTATTGATTTTTTGCTTAAGGTTATACAGGTTCACATCAAGCCGGAAATGTGCATCAAGGTCATTTTGTTCAATTTTTAACTGTGCCAGGTCAGATAATTGAAGATCACGGATAAGGATATTTATCTTGTCGAAGCTGATTTCAGTATCATCTCCTTCCATAAACTGAAAAGCCCCGTATTTGATTTCGAGTTCTTCAATATCAAATGAAAACGGACTGGATTGGCTTTTCTTTTTTATTACTTCCGGAGTAAGAACTTTTGAAAAGAAATTCTTTTTCTGAATAATCGTATCTTTTTTTAGTTCGATTTCGGGGTTAATTAGTTTGATTTTTTGCACTTTAAAATTCTTATTAAAAAACAACTCAATCAAATTTATCCGGTCGATACTAAACTCAGAAAAAGAAAGGCTCCTGATATATATGCTCGAAGAAGTATCAATAGAAACTTCATTAAATTTTAATACGACATCAGTAAATTCAACTGATCCTGTAAAAATGTTGGTGCCGGCTTTTTTGTATTCGAGGTGGATTTTGTCTTTACTTAAATTAGCAACCTGCAATTTTATCAAATATCCAAAAAGCAAATTGAAAGCAAGGAGAACCAGCGCTATAAAGGCAATTGTAATTATTGATATCTTATATATTTTTTTCAAGCTGTTATGAATTTAGGTTCTACT
>JAIORT010000975.1 GCA_021107975.1 Bacteroidales bacterium
AAATGACAGCGAAGCGAAATAACTAAAATAAAAATACTTTGAAACTCCGATATAGAAATATAATACAAGGAAATTATTTAATAGCCGTTAGTCTGTTTCTGACAATGTGTGCTAACCCTGTATCCCCGACAGGCGGGCCAATAGATACACAACCGCCTGTGGTTATAAAATCGGAACCTCCTGTTTATACAAAGAATTTTAATAGTAAAAAGATTAGGATATATTTCGACGAATTTATTGTGCTGAATGATATTAAAAACCAGGTCATTATTTCTCCTCCAATGCTGGAAATGCCTGAATTTAAAACAAAAGGAAAATCGGTTATAATTGAATTAAAGGAAGAACTAAACGAAAACACTACTTATAATATTTTTTTTGGAGATGGTATTGCCGATTTAACCGAAAACAACCCTGTTACTAATTTCCGGTATGTATTTTCAACGGGCGACATTTTAGATTCGTTATCCATTGAAGGCAATGTATTTAATGCCTTTAGCATGCAACCCGAAGAAGATATAAATGTATTGCTTTATATTGATAATTCCGATACTATTGTCTTTGATTCGGTTCCTTATATATTGAAACCATACTATATGACAAAAACAGATGCTTCAGGCGATTACATTCTGAATAATCTGCCCGATCAAAAGTTTAAAATTTTTGCTTTAAAAGATGTTAACAGCAATTTGCTTTACGACCAGCCTAACGAAGAAATAGCCTTTATTGATTCCCTGGTAATGCCGTATTATAAACAATTGTTAATTCCCGATTCGGTTTTGACAGACAGTATCCTGACAGATAGCATCCTGACAGACACTACTGACTTTGAAATTCCTGATTCGGTTTTGTTCGACAGCATCCTGACAGACACTACTGACTTTGAAATGCCTGTTTATGAAACAACGGATATGGCTTTATTTCATGAGATTGATTCAACTCAAAGGCTAATGAAAGCCGTCCTAACTAAAAAAGCACAATTGAACTTTATGTTCAAATTTCCAATAAGTAATCTTCAAATACGACCATTAAATCTCAAAACAAATCTGAACTGGAAAATTGAAGAATTCAACAAAACAAACGATACAATTACATACTGGCTGTTAAATATTAACCAGGATTCATTAATATTTGAAATAAGTGATCGAAATGAAATTTTAGACACTGTTGAAATTGCCATTGTGAAAAAAAGCAAGGGGAAAAAAGCAAAGAAAGAAAAAGAAAAGAAAGAAAAAGAAACAGAAAAACCGCAATCCCGGGCATTGGGGTTAAATATCGGTTTCAGCATAAAAGGAAGTTCGTTCGATTTTCACAAACCTTTGTTTCTAACATCTAACTATCCTGTTATAGAATTCGATTCATCCGGCATTTTACTTATCGAAGCTGAGGATACACTTAGTCCGGAAATTATTTTTACAGATAATATTAAAAGAAAAGCTAAAATTGAACATAAGTGGAAAGAAGCTACTAAGTATTCTTTAATTATTCCGCAAAATGCTTTTACTGATATATTAGAGCAAACACATGATACTATTACCAGTAACTTTACGACCAAATCACTTGAAGATTACGGAAATCTTTATATTGATGTTCAAATAGCCGAACCCGATTTCAATTATATTATACAATTGTTAAAAGACGATAAAATAATAAGAGAACTTATTTTAAACGACAGTCAACGTATTGCTTTTGAATACCTCGATCCCGGTTCTTACCAGGTTAAAGTTATTTACGATAAGAATAATAACCGACGATGGGATACAGGTGATTACATTAAAAAGCTTCAGCCCGAAAAAGTTGATTATTTTCCTGCCGAAATAACCATCAGGGCAAACTGGGATATTGAGGAAGAGTGGGAAATTTAGTCTTCA
>JAIORT010000033.1 GCA_021107975.1 Bacteroidales bacterium
CTGGCACTGGCAGGTTTTGCACAAACTCGGAATTTATGATGTTCCAAATTCGTATGTGAAATATTTAGTATTAAGGCTTACGGGAGTTGATTTAAATGCAGGATTAGTGGATACACTGACAGTTTTACTTTTTTTTATTGCTCTTATAATGTCGATGATTTTTAATTTCCGCAACAGAATTTTCAAATCTTCATAATCTTTCGTACGATCTGGTTTCGATCTTTATCAGAAATCAGTAGAATATAAATCCCCGGTTTGAAATGTTCAAAAGGTATTTCATAAGTTTCTGAACCTGGCGAAGAAATGATTTTAGAATAAATCCGTTGTCCCCAAACAGAATTTATCTGAACTTTATATTTCGCATTATTTTCAGCTTCTATTTTAAGTAATAATTTATCAGTAACAGGATTAGTAAAACTAATATAGAAACTGATGTTTTCACTTTCAGCAATACCACCAACATTATCCCCGACCAACAATTCCATTACAACAGGCAAATGGTCCGACATATCATAAAGAGCATCCAGGACATTGCCCGGGACAGAAGTATTTTGCGGAGAAGAGATAAGCGATTGGTTTAAATGTTGTCCGTCCTGCCCTATTGCTTTATATGACTCGTTCAGGCATTTTATTTTCTCGGTTCCGTTCAATACTTCATCAGAAACCAAAATAAAGTCAAACCTGTCGTCCATACCACCTCCGGCAGGACAACCGCCGGAAATGTGTGTTGATTGTGTATGAACTGGAGCGAAATAAGAATTGTCATGCCAGACTCCTAAAGAATTTATGGGATCATAAAAGCGAATATCCTGATTTTGGTGAAGGATAAGATTTTGAAAAGCTTGTTCGGCACTTGTGTAAACGTTGAAATCGCCCATCATTAAATAATTTCCAGAAGCATTCGAGTTGCTGAGATAATTCATCAATTTGTTGGTTTCATTAGCCCTTTCAATTTCATCATCATAACTGTTTCCTGCCTTTAAGTGAGCTACCACACAGTTCAGGTAAACAGTATCGTTTGTATATTTAAGATCCATTGAATTGTAATATAATCTGAATATGTCAATATCCCTGTAATTAGTGGATATAGCAATATTTGAACACATTGTGAGTTTTTCCGAGTTATAGTATATCTGGTTAATTATATAAGAACCTGAATAATTGGGCGGGGAACCCATTTGATAATAATTTATTCCATTAATATTTAAAACCGAATTTAATATATATTGTTGATATGTGAGTATTTCCGAGATTTCGTTCACAGTAAAAATATCCGGTTTAATGTAATTAATTATTGTTTTAAGGTATTCGTTCTTATCATCAACATTATTGTTAGAAGCAGTGCAATTATTCCAATAATTGCCATACATAAGCAAATTGTAGTGCATTACTTTCAGAGTATCCTGCGAATAAAGAGCAAGACCTGACAGAAGAAAGAAATATATTAAAAGTTTCTTCATTATCATCTTAACTTATTGTGCAAATATACAATAAACCTGAATTATTCTGATAACATTTCTCTTATCCTTAATAATTCATCACGCAAAGACGCAGAGACGCAATCCAGAAACTTCGGGATGAATTGAAACAAATTAATGACTGCGATATTTGTTATGTAATGAAATTTAATATTTTAAATACTCTTTGCTAATTTACTTATTTTTTGCGGCTTAGCGGCTTTGCGTGAAATTTTATGAATAATGCAGGTTAGATACATCTCATACCAAAGTGGATAAGTTTTCGTTATTCCAGCCAACCTGAATTTAATTTATTTATATTTTTGGCGAGCATTGAAAATTCATAAAGGACGAAGAATTAATGAGCGAATTAGAAGAATTGGAAGAGGAAAATCTGTCTGAAGAGGA
>JAIORT010000880.1 GCA_021107975.1 Bacteroidales bacterium
GCCAAGGGCTGGGCTTCCGGTTCCCCGGGGCGAATATTTATTTCACAGACTCGAATTTTCTTCGGGCGCTTGTCGGAATCGAAAGATACAAAACAGCCCGGATACAAAATGCATGGTCTGAGAATTTTTCTTTCCTTCATTTCCTTTATCAGCGGTTTGGCAATAACTTCTCCCGCCATTTTAATGAGCTCCTGAGTTTCCATCGGGTGAGGAGAGATAGCTCCCACACCTCCCGTGATCGGGTTGTTTTTGCTCGCAGGCCCTTCAAAACGTTCGGGATAATCCATTGCCGTGGGCAGAATTTGAAAATTTCCGAGTCTGTCAACCAGCATGGTAAAGCTTATTTCCACGCCGGACATAAAGGATTCAATTAAAAGCGGCCATTTCTCCCTGCTGCCAAACATTTTTTTATAGTTATCTTTATAATCTTTTATTAAAGTGTCGTAAACTTCTCTTATTTCCCATGAATTTAAAATAATTCTGGCACCTTTTCCACCTGCGCTGTAGGGAAACTTCAATACGGCTCCGCCAAAATCGTGAATATAGTTCAGACAGACACTTAGCGCATCATTATAGCTTTTAGCATCCACTGAGGTCCATGACTGCGCAACAGGGATACCGGCTTCCAAGCATAACTGCTTACATCTGATCTTATCTCCCTCAATAAAAGCGCCGGCTTTACTAAGTCCTACAATATGCTCCCCGAATCCTGCTGCCTCAACTTCATCTACAAGACCTTCAAATAAGAGGGCTTCAGGCATAGGTATAACATAGTCGATATTCCCGTCTTTTAAATTCCGGATAATAGTTGCAGCGTAGTCATGCATGGAATTGCTGTCAGTTTTAATAAATTCAACCGGCCAGTTCATCATCTCTGTGAGTTTTGGCATCGCAGGTGTACCCCGGATTACAACACCTTGAAACGCTTCTGGGTAAACTTCACTTTTAGCTGTAGAAATAACTAAAGCGCATAAAAGTGTCCTTCCATCTGTCCCGGCAAATGCTATTTTTTTCATTCTTTTTTTCCTTTTAATCAATTTACCACGGAAAAACACAGAGTATCACGAATATTTTTTTCAGTGTATTTTTCCCGTGAGAATCAGTGGTAGAATAATAGTATGGATTTGATTTTTATAACTCAATAGCAATATTTGTACAGACGGGTCAACCAGTAAAAATTATCTGTTTTTTTGTTTTTGACAATACGATAGTTTTTTTTATATAATTTAAAATTGCGATTGATTGAAAGAAGGTGAAAAGGTCTAAGCAATGTTTCCTGGTTTTGATAAAATTGTTGAAGAACGTATAAAAAATGCCCAGAAGAAAGGGGATTTTAATAATCTGCCCGGGTCGGGAAAACCGCTTGATTTAGATGATAACAGTTGTGTTGCCGAAGATTTGCGCCTGGCCTATAAAATATTAAAAAATGCTGATTTTGTTCCTCCTGAAATCGAGATAAAAAATGAAATAAAAAAGACGGAAGACCTTCTTGCAGGCATGAAGGACGAGAAAGAAAAATATCGCATATTAAAAAAATTAAACTTTTTAATACTGAAATTAAATTCCATGAGGAGTACGTCTATAAATTTTGATGTTCCTCAGCAGTATGTGGATAAGGTAATTGATCGTATAGAATTAAAGAAAGGAAATGAATAGTATTTGTTAAAATCAAATTGTGAATTGTGAACAGTTAATTGCGAATTGTCAATTAAAACCAAGCTAAATTCTGAATGGAATGGGAATAAACCTGTTAACAATTTTCAATTCACAATTGACAATTATTTGTTTTAAAATAAAGGAGTAATAAATCCATGAAAAAGCTCACAGTTGCTTTACTTTCAGGCGGCATATCTTCAGAACGTGAG
>JAIORT010000669.1 GCA_021107975.1 Bacteroidales bacterium
ATGATCATAACCTGGACGGGCAGATAGACAATCGTGATAAAAATGATTATATACTCCTGAATATCGGAAAAGAAAGCCAGGTGCCGGAATAGCAAAGTAAGAACTAAATATAAGACACGGCAAGTCGAAGTAAGCTTGAAAGGGAGGGGACTTGCCTTGTCGAAAATATCAATTCCTTTTCTCAACATACCAAGTCTCCGGCACACAAATCCGATTTCGACCTGGTGTGTTTGATCTTTAACGTGTCAAGTCAGGGAAAGACTGTTTACAGGAGACGTACTTTGTTGGGATAAGTTTCCTTTCTTTCCTAATTCACCAATCAAAAATCTTCATTCACTCCGTCCTCCCCGGATAAACCTTCAGCGCTTCCTCAAGACATTTCATAGAACGTTTCAAATCATCAACATTCAAAACGTAGCTTATTCTAACCTCATTCATTCCTTTTCCTTTAGTGGCATAAAATCCGGTGGCAGGCGCCAGCATCACGGTTTCGTTGTTATAATTAAAATCCTCAAGCAACCATTTGCAGAACTTATCCGAATCATCAATCGGGAGTTTAGCAACCACATAAAAAGCACCAAGCGGGTTCGGACAATAGGCACCTTCCATTTTATTAATGCACTCAACTACAACATCACGCCTTGCAAGGTATTCGTCAAGTACATTTTCAAAATATTCATCGGGTGTATCAATGGCAGCCTCGGCAGCCACCTGCCCGAAAGTGGGCGGGCTAAGGCGTGCCTGCGCAAATTTCATAGCCGTTGCCATTAATTCCTTGTTTTTAGAGATCATCGCACCTATTCTTACGCCACAAGCGCTGTAACGCTTGGAAACAGAATCAATTAATACGACATTATTCTCAAGTCCTTTAAGGTGCATTACTGAAAAGTGTTCTTTACCATCGTAGCAGAACTCCCTGTAAACCTCATCGGAAAAAAGGAACAAATCGTATTTAAGCACTATTTCTCTTAGCACTTCTAACTCTTCCTTTGAATATAAATAACCGGTAGGATTATTCGGATTACAAATGATGATTGCCTTGGTTTTAGGTGTAATTGCTTTCTCAAATTCCGCAATCGGAGGCAAGGCAAAACCTGTTTCGATACTCGATGGGATTGGAACCACATTAACTCCGGCATTAACGGCAAATCCGTTGTAGTTGGCATAAAACGGCTCAGGAATAATTATTTCATCACCGTTATCCATACAGGAGTTCATCGCAAACAAGATGGCTTCCGAAGCTCCCGCACCAATTATTATATCATCGGCAGTGATGTGAATATTATGTTTTTTATAATACTCAGCCAGCTTTTCCCTGTACGAAAGGATACCGGCTGAATGGCTGTACTCCACCACCTTTTGGTTAAAATTCCTGACAGCATTCAGGGCAACCTCCGGTGTTTCAATATCAGGCTGACCGATATTCAAATGATAGACTTTAATTCCTCTTTTTTTTGCTGCCTCTGCAAACGGAACCAGCTTACGGATGGGCGATTCGGGCATTCTCCTGCCCTTTTGTGATATTTGTGGCATAAACTTATTTATTGATTATTAACACTTAACATATAACAATTAACAACATTATTTGCTGCAAAGTTATATTTTTTAAAAAGAATTTTCAAAAGATAAAAATTTAATCATAAAAAAAATCCCGGCTCAAACTGAAACCGGGATATGAATTTTATATATATGTGATGTGTAAGTAATATTTCGTATTATTCCATCATTCTCCCATTAACCCTATTTCCCTTATTTATTCACCGGTGCTCCTGTTTTTTCAACCTTTTTTTCCGGCATTTGTGCTGCTGACTTGGCAACGACTTTACCTTTTATTTTTAAAGTAATGGGAGAAACTTTTGCGTTTG
>JAIORT010000655.1 GCA_021107975.1 Bacteroidales bacterium
TAATTTAAGAACGACTGGCAACTTTATTAAAAACACCTTCGTCTTAATTAAAGGGTAATGTGTTATAGCGAAGAACAAATAATTGAGGGCTGTATAAATAATAAACGTAAAGCTCAAAAGACGCTTTATAGTAAGTATTATAGGCGTATGCTTGGTATTTGCCTTCGATATTGTTCCTCAAAAGACGAAGCTGAAGATGTAATGCTTGACGGTTTTATGAATATTTTTTCTAAAATGAAATTGTACAACAAAAGAGGTTCTTTTGAAGGATGGATGAAAAGAGTAATTGTAAACACTGCAATTGATAATTTCAGAAAGAACAAAAAGCATTATTATCATTCCGACATTGATGATTTTGAAAATGAACTGGTGATTGAAGCTAATCTCCTCGAAAGCTTTTCAGCCAAAGAAATATTAAATACGGTTCAACAACTTTCAGAAGGTTACAGGATAGTATTCAACTTGTTTGCCATCGAAGGTTACTCTCATCAGGAAATAGCAGACATGTTGGGAATTTCGATTAACACTTCAAAAACACAGCTTTTTAAGGCAAGGAAATTATTACAAAAAAAACTAATTGAGATGAATAATGAGTGATAATCTAAAACATATCGATGAATATTATAAAAAGCATTTAAAGAATCTGGAAGCAGATACTTCCCGTGATCGCTGGAGAAAACTTTCTCTGATGCTTTTTCGGAAGAAATACGGGTTATGGATTGTGTTGTTGCTGATAACAGCTTCTGCCGCTATTATTGGAATCATGTCAGTTACAAACGAACAAAATAATGATGATTATACCCGACCCGGCGAAAATCAAATAAGTAATCGGGATTTAATTTCAGACGATTCGGCGACCGGTTCATTGGCTTTACAGGAAACTATGAGTTCACTCCGAAATTTAAAAAAATATAAAAATGCCACAAAAACACTAAGTCACAAAATTTCACAAAATAAAAAATTGGAAGCCGAAATAACATCGAATTCTGATGATTTTACCACCGGATATCTTTCAAAATTAACATTTAAAAATATCAGTGAATTTAAAATAAGTGAGAAAGAAATTGTTATTCCTGAAATTGCAGGCAGACCCGATTCAACAGACTTTGCTCACACACCTGACACATTAACAGGTAACTCGTTTAAACCGTCACGGGCAACGTCATGGTCAATGGATATTTATATTGCGCCTTCTTATGTTACAAAGTCTTTATCTGCCGATCCGATTTATGATGATTATATTAATTTCAGGAAAAACAGTGAAGTTCCGATTTATACAACGGGATTGGGCGCTGAAATAAAATTCTCAATAAACAAATGGTTTATCCAAAGCGGGATTAATTATTCAGTTTACGGAGATAATACTAAATACAATTTTATAACAAAAACAATTGACTCACTCAACTGTTATTATAATGTTGATACAACCTGGGTATGGATTTATGACCCTCCTTTCTCTGGCGAACCTTATCCCATTGGTTTCGACTCGGTATGGATGCCGGTTTATAAAGAGACAGAATCATCTGCATCAATTCAAAATCGGTACATATATATTGAAATCCCGGTTTTATTCGGTTTTCATACAACAAAGAAAAAGTTAAATTTTGAAATCGGGACAGGTATTTCCTTTGGGTTTTTAATATCAGCAAAAGGCAATCTGCCGGATTTAACAAACAATTCTTTAGTTGAAATTAATAATTCAACAGAATTTATCAGGAGTACATCAATTAATTATATCCTGAATGCAGGAATTCAATACCAAATAAATAAAAGGATAAGTATAATTGTGAAGCCAAACTATAAACGAAACCTTTCTTCTTTGTTTAAAGATGATTATCCCATAAAACAAAAATATAGTAC
>JAIORT010000457.1 GCA_021107975.1 Bacteroidales bacterium
CATTTTCCCCCGCTGGCGGGGGTTAGGGGGTGGAACTTTTCCCCCGCTGGCGGGGGTTAGGGGGTGGAACTTTCAACTCCTTTTGCCTTTCATCAACCCAGTATTCTATCACCCTCCTTACATTTTCAATATCACGCAAAACTTCTTCATCGGGAAATCTGATAACCTTAAATCCAACTTTTTCTAATTCCTTTTCCTTATTTTGATCTTTTTCAATTGTTTCATCCCAGAGATGTGTTATCCCATCCACTTCAATTACAAGCAACAAATCCTTACACATAAAATCAGCAATGTAATTCAAAACCGGTCTTTGCCTCCGGAATTGCCAGTATTTCATTTTACCAGCCTTAAGAACATACTTCCACAAACAGGCTTCTGCTTTGGTCATTTTTTTTCTGAGCTTGTTTGCAAATGGCTGTAAGTTTTTGTTGTAATGCCAGTTGTTATTTGGTCCTGCTTGTTGCATAGTTATTGAAGAATTAAATGTTTGTACTAAAAAAGTGAGTTTTCCTCCCCCTGCCCCCTCCAGAGGGGGATAGGTCTTCCCATCTTATGGAGTTAGTCCCCAAATTTATTTTCCTGCTGGCGGTGGTTAATCGCTAGATTTTTTCCCCTGCTGATGTTGGTTAGTCCCCAGTCTTTTTCCCCCGCTGGCGGGGGTTAGGGGGTGGAACTTTTCCTCATCGGCTGCACCCGCCAATACGTTAAAACCCTCCACAACCACTCTAGCGGCCCGTAGTTATAATACCTGAGCCATAAAGGAGAAATAATTAGTATTAACATCCAAATGCCAATCACAAAAAGTATTTGAAATGACCTTTCCACTTGTCCGAATAATCCCACACCATGACCGTAAAAAATGAAAGTGCAAATAATCGACATCAGGATATAATTTGTAAATGCCATTTTCCCGACGGATGAGAAAAGATTTTTAAATCCTTTAAATTTTACAGATTTACAAATAAGCATTACAATACCGATGTATCCAAGCGCTACACCCACACTGCCTACATAATTAAACTGGTTCCCGATAAACATGGAATAATCCATCAACCAGTTTGCCCGGAAGTTTTCATTAATCCCGAATCCAACAACCGCATACCCCAAAATCAGACCAATAAAAACCATCCTGATGTAGAATTTATTTGAATGCCGTGCAGAAAGCACACCCCACTTGTAAAGTGCCATACCCAATAACATCATGGAAACCACCCTCCAGAAGGTGAATATCATGAACACCATCGTTTGCATAAAAAGTGCAGACCCAACTCTCACCTCCATTTGTTCTATCCAGTTACCCTGCATCGCTGCTAATTCATTTTCAATATTTTCAACTGAAGGTAACCAGCTTTGTATATTTTGATCGTACGATTCCTGCGGCCAGTATTGAATAGTAAATCCAAAAAATAGATAAATAATTACAGGAATTATAAAAAAAGCTGCACTGAAAATCACAAGCTTGGTTGGTTTTAATTTACGGAAAACAAATACCAAAAAAGCGCATAAACTATAAGCCACAAGTATATCGCCATACCAGATTAAATAAGCATGGATTATACCGAAAATAAGTAACCAGAAGTTGCGCCGGTAGTGAAGTGGTCCTGCCCTCCTGCCTTTTTCCAATGCCCTGGTAGTAAAAATAACAACTCCTGCCCCGAACAGAATGGAAAAAATACTCATGAATTTTTCATTTGCCAGTAAGTGGCTTAAAATCCATATCCATTTGTTGATCCCTGTAAGATCGCCATAAGCTGTCGGGTTTATGTATGCAGCCTGTATCATTGAAAAACTTTGTATGTTCATGATAAGGATGCCCAGGACAGCAACGCCACGTAATACGTCAATCGAAACGATTCTGT
>JAIORT010000301.1 GCA_021107975.1 Bacteroidales bacterium
TAAACAGCTTTACTTCGCAAACCTGTTAAGAATTAGTATAAATTATTCTTATTGTCATAATGCTGGCCGGTGGAGGCGAGGGAGCAAGGGGGCGAAGGAGCAAGGGGGCGAAGGGGCGAGGGGGCGAAGGGGCGATAGGGCGAGGGAGTGAGGGAGCGATAGGTAGAGATTGGTTATATTTATTAATGGCTCGAATAAACGGAGCTATTTTCATAAAGTTAGGGCGGGCGCCGACTATGGAGATAACCTTCATAACAATTACATATTACTTAGAGACTATTTAAAAATCATAGCAATATTTTATTTTAGTAATTTTTTCTTTGTGATTCTTAGTGACTTTGCCCCGAAAGCTTCCGGGATAGTGGCAAAAAATAAAATCCAGAGATAGCCACAAAGGCACTAAAACACAATCCCGAAAGCTTTCGGGACACTAAAAATATTCAGAATAAGAATAGCTTAATTTGAAATAATTTCTTATAAATTTAAACAGTCTCTTAGTGTCTGTCCATAAAGTCAGCAAAAATCAAAAAAATAAATATATTACTACTACCAGGAAATACCATTGTAATTAATAAATGTTTTTTGATCAATAATTCTTACAAGATCAAAAAATTTCTTATCCGGGTACTTTTCAATAATTCCTTTGAATTCATCTAACTTATGAGTAATAACAATTAGTTCTGAATTTTGAATTACTTTATGTAAATCATCCGAAATCATATCTGCTAAGTGAGGAATATGTTTTTCAATAAAATCTCTATTTGTTCCCGTTAGCCTGGAAGCTCTGACATTTTTATCATATATTTTTAGTTTATATCCCTTTCCGAGAAGGTATTCTGCAACTTCTACTATAGGACTATACCTCAAATCATCTGTACCTGCCTTAAAGCTTAAACCCAGGATGCCAATTTTTTTATAACCGGAATTTGTAATTAATTCAATGGCAATTTTTTTCTGATTGGTGTTGGATTCTTCAATTGCTTCAAGAACAGGAGATTTAATATAATTATCATGAGCCAATGTTTTAAGACCTTTTAAATCTTTTGGCAAGCATGAACCGCCATAAGCAAATCCGGGTTTTAAATAATAAGGTGATAAATTCAATTTTGTATCCATTACAAAAAGGTTCATCAACTGATGTGAGTCTATATTAAGCGCTTTACAAATATTTCCTACTTCATTAGCAAATACTATTTTTAATGCATGAAATGAGTTATTAACATACTTTATCATTTCAGCCACTTTAACATCAACTTTCCTGACCGGGGCATTTATGTCTCTATATATATCCTGCATTACTTTTATTCCCTTTTCGGATTCACTGCCTAACACTGTTACCGGAGGATTTAAAAAATCTTTTACAGCACTTCCTTCACGTAAAAATTCAGGATTTGAAACAACTGCAAAATCTTTATTATTGATTTTCCCAGAATATTCAGCAATAATTTTACTTACTTTTTCATTTGTTCCCGGCATCACTGTACTCCTTATAGCAATAGTAAAAAATCCTCTTTTGTTTTTAAGAGCTTTACCTATTTCAACTGCTGTTTTGTAAACATAATCCAAATTTAAATGCCCCACCGGAGTTGATGGTGTTCCAACACAAATTATTGAGACATCAGATTCTATTACAGCATTTAGATAATTGGTAGTTGCTGATATAGTTCCTTTCTCATATTGCTCAGCAATTATATTATCTATGTCCTTTTCAATTATTGTGGGTTTTCCATTATTAATAAGATTTACTTTGGTTTCAACCTTATCAACACCAATTAATTTATGTCCATTTTGTGCAAGGCAACCAAGACTTACACAGCCAACATAGCCCAAACCGAAAATACTAATATTCATA
>JAIORT010000071.1 GCA_021107975.1 Bacteroidales bacterium
ATTATATATTTAAACGTTATGGGCATGAGCACACGGCTTTATTAGGCGCTACTTCCACATTTAAAGGAAAATCTATTTTCAGGGAATTAGGAAAAGTGTATGGACTGCCAAAAGGTGAAATTGATGATCTAATTGATAATCCTGAAAAGGAGGTTAATAAAAACCAGATTACAAAAAGGATATACGAAATATCTAAAGGACTGATTGATTTCCCGAATATTCGCAGTATCCATGCCGGTGGAATTCTAATTTCGGAAGAACCCATTACTTACTTTACTGCGCTTGACCTTCCTCCAAAAGGTTTCCCAACAACACAATGGGACATGTATGTAGCTGAGGACATAGGTTTTGAGAAGCTTGATATTTTAAGTCAGCGTGGGATTGGGCATATTCATGATGCAAAGGAAATTATTTTGGAAAACAGGGGAATTAACATTGATGTTCATCAGGTTGATAAATTTAAAAAGGATAAAAAGGTCAGGCAACAACTTAAAAGAGGAGAGACTATCGGCTGCTTTTACATTGAAAGTCCTGCTATGCGTGGATTATTAAATAAGTTAAGATGCGATAATTATTTGACCCTTGTGGCTGCCAGTTCAATCATTCGTCCGGGAGTTGCAAAATCCGGGATGATGAGGGAGTATATTTACCGTTTTCATAATCCTGACAAGTTTGAATATCTCCATCCTGTTATGAAAGAGCAATTGGAAGAAACTTATGGTGTGATGGTATATCAGGAAGATGTGTTGAAAGTTTGTCATCATTTCGCAGGTCTCGACCTTGCTGATGCCGATGTGCTACGCCGGGCTATGAGCGGGAAGTTCAGGGGCAGGAAGGAATTGAACCGGATAATTGATAAGTTCTTCGAAAACTGCAAAGCAAAAGGTTACCCTGATAAGATAACAAAGGAAGTATGGCGGCAGATAGATTCATTCGCAGGATATTCTTTCTCAAAAGCTCATTCTGCTTCGTATGCCGTTGAAAGTTTTCAAAGTCTCTTTTTGAAAGCATACTTCCCACTGGAGTTTATAACCGCAGTCATCAATAACTTCGGTGGGTTTTATCACACATGGGTGTATTTCAACGAAGCCAAACGGCAGGGTGCCGTAATAAACCTGCCAAGTATAAACCACAGCAACTATCTCACTCGTATCATCGGGAAAGACATTTATATCGGCTTTATTCATATTGCCAACTTAGAAAATAAAATTGGGCAGGAGATACAACTCGAACGGCAGCAAAACGGGGAATACAAAGGACTGGAAGATTTTATTAAGAGGGTTAGTGTCGGTATAGAGCAGTTGATTATATTGATCCGAACGGATGCATTCAGGTTCACCGGTAAGCAAAAAGCAGAACTTTTGTGGGAAGCACATTTATATTTAAACAAAGGTAAACCGCGTCCACCTGATTCGTTGTTTCATACTTCGCCAAAAAAATATAAGCTCCCTCAACTTGAACAAAATAAATTAGAGGATGCGTATGATGAAATTGAGTTTATCGGTTTCCCGGTTACGATGACGTATTTTGATTTGCTTAAGACATCTTTCCGCGGAGAGATACTTGCTAAAGACATGATAAAATATGTGGGCAAAAAAGTCAGGATGGTTGGGCATCTGGTTACAATAAAATATGTTAGAACCGTAAAAAAGGAGTGGATGCACTTCGGAACTTTCCTTGATTGTACAGGTGAATTTTTCGATACGGTTCATTTCCCGAATTCTCTAAAATACTATCCTTTTAAAGGCAAAGGCGTTTATCTTATTCTTGGTAAAGTAACCGGGGAGTTCGATTTCCCAAGTTTGACGGTAGAGAAGCTGGCTAAGTTACCTTTGAAGGGTGACC
>JAIORT010000767.1 GCA_021107975.1 Bacteroidales bacterium
CCTGTTTGGCTTTATTTTTTTTAGAAGTAAGATCACAAAGTGAATTTTCCGGTGAGAGTAACAGGTTCAGGATAGTTTTTTACAATGTGGAAAACCTGTTCGATATTTATGATGACTCACTGAAAATGGATGAAGAATTTACACCGGAAGGAATAAAGCGCTGGAACAATAAAAGGTTCTATAAAAAGCTGAACAACATTTCAAAGATAATAATGAGTATTGGCGAGTGGGACCCTCCTGCCGTTGTCGGATTGTGCGAGGTGGAAAACAGGTTTGTGCTTAATAAACTTATTTATGAAACACCGCTGAAAAATATCGGTTACAAGATATTGCATGAAGAATCTCCTGATAAAAGGGGCATTGATGTGGCATTCCTGTATCGTCCTGACAAGTTCGAGCCGCTTTGGCACGAAGCTATTGGAGTATATTTCCCTTTCGACACTTCCTCGAAAACACGGGATATCCTTTACGTAAAAGGTGTAATTGCAAATACCGACACGATCCATTTTTTTGTGAACCACTGGCCATCGAGGTATGGCGGACATCTTGCCACAAAACCAAAAAGAGAGTTCGTTGCAGGCGTTCTCAGAACAAAGGTGGATTCGATATTTCAAACCGATATAGAGGCGAAAATTTTAATCATGGGCGATCTTAATGATGATCCGGATGATGAGAGTGTGCTGAAGGTTCTTAATGCTAAATCCGATACAGCCGGGTTACAAAATACTGATCTGTTCAACCTGATGTTTGTGTATGGGAAAAAATGGAAATCAGGCACACTTAAATACCAGGGCAACTGGAATGTATTCGACCAATTGATTATTTCGGAAGCTTTGTTTTCCGGTGCGTCAGGATTAAAGATTTCAGATGAGGGAGCAGAAATATTTAACCCTGATTTTCTTTTTGAAGAGGATAAGAAATACCTCGGTATAAAACCTTTCAGGACGTATAGCGGGCCAAAATACCAGGACGGATTTAGCGATCATTTGCCTGTCTATTTGGATTTGATTTTTAAGTTCTGAGTTTTAATAAACGCCTGTTTTAATAGCGTATATTTTCAGAACTCACTAAAACAGCTGTTTTAGTGAGCTATGATTTTTTATTAGCCATTGGCTTTTTTACATTCTTTTATAAATCCAATTTGGTAATATCTTCAAAATGATTGAAATTAATCTCCATCGTTTTGTTACATATCCAATGTCTTTTTCCCTTTTTATCAAATTAAAAATCTGTTTGGCTGCTTTTGCTTTTGTTGCGACCCAAAATTGTCCTTCTCCTTTTGCCATACCAGTATCAACAAATCCTGGCCTAATATCAGTCACAAAAATCGGATTTCCTGTTTTCTTTGCTTTCTGCCTCAATCCTTCAAGATAATTAATTTGAAAAGCTTTTGTAGCATTATAGGCAGGTGCAATTCGACTTCCTCTAATCCCCGCAATTGAGCTTATTGCTACTAAATGTCCTTTTTTTTGTTTCTCAAAAAAGTTAAAATTCCAATCAACAATCTTCGTAAATGCTTGCACATTCAAATCAATAGTTTTGCGTTCAATTTCATAATCCAAACTTTCATTCAAGTCTCCTGTTCCTGAACTAAAAACTAAAAGGTCAAGCCCTCCCAATTCACTAACTAACTCATTTAATTTTTCAATGTTATTTTTAGTTGTACAATCAAAAGATTTTGTTAAATAAGAACCAGGTTGTGATTTTTTAATTTCTTCAAGATTCTTTTCCCTTCTTCCCGTTATCCCAACTAAATAATCATTCTCTGCAAGAATTTTTGCAAGTTCTTTTCCAATTCCTGAGGTTGCTCCAATTATTATAGCTTTTTTCAATTTTATTTTTTTT
>JAIORT010000694.1 GCA_021107975.1 Bacteroidales bacterium
TTTCAAATACTATATATTTGTCTTCGCATTAATGGTGCACCGGTTCTTAATATAATAAGATCCGGTCTGAAGAGGGAATGCCGTGAGAAACGGCAACAGTACCCGCTGCTGTGATCGCCAGGATTTTTTTTGAAAATCTTATAGTCACTGTCCATATCCCGCTAACTTTCGGGAGGGATGGGAAGGCTTTCAAAAAAGGGCGTAAGTCAGAAGACCTGCCATAGATGTTCAGTTGTTCAAAGCTTTCGGGTGAAAAGTCGCGAAAAAATGATCCGTCATTTTATTCACAAGCATTTTTCCGGGAAGTTTTGAGGTTTTGTAAGGGACGTGGAATTATTTAATTACATATTTGTGTTTGGCAATAAGATGTCAAGCAGTAACTTGTAATTTTAGAATTAGTAATTTATTTATTCCACTGTCCTAATTTATGTGGTTCAAACAAAGACACGAATTTCACAAATTTACACGAAAAAAATTAGTGATAATTGGTGAAATTCGTGTCAAAACATTTCAATTAGAGACTTTATGGACAGACATTAATTAACCTTAAAACTTTAAAAAATGAAAAAATTTTTCAAAATTTCGGCAGGGTTGATTCTGATCCTGCAAGTGCAGTTATTATCTGCACAAGTGTTCGTTAACCAGGTAATAATCGGTAATGGTGGGAATTACGGCAATCCATCCGATCATGTTACAATTGCAACCTACGATCCGGTAAGTCAGATAACCGTTACTTTCGGAGATGTAATCAGAGAATCCATTCAGGATTTGATTGTTTACGAGAATTTTGCTTATGTTACTGCTGAGGACTCTATTGTGAAATTCAATATTGATACTTACGAGAAAGTAGCTGCGGTTTATGAATCCAATCTGCACAAATTATTTTATAAAAGCGGTTTGTTGTATGTAAGCCGCAGAGCGGATATCAATGGCGCACCGGCTGACGGGATTTATCTTAAAGTATTTAACGCAGAAGATTTGTCTCTCATTGCTTCTGTTGAAGGTATCTCTGCCGATGCAACAGGAATTATAGTTGAATGTGATACCATTTATGTAGCTATTCCCGGCGAATGGACAGCCACCGAAGGTAAATTTGCTGTTATCGATAATAACTTCAATCTTGTAAGGGAAATGAATTTCGGGACGGATGCCATAGGTATTTACGACCTTTATTCTGATGGAGATAAAATTTATTCGGTTAACAAATCGCCATATATGACACAGACAGGCTCGGTTACGACTTATGAAATATTTACGGCTTCTTATTCAACAAGTATCATCAATCATGTTGTTGGTAAGGGAGCAGGAATATCTAACAACACTCTTTATTTGGGTCTCGATTACGGCATTGGTTCTTACGACATTACTACAAACCAGGTAATCCAGCAAACCATTGTTCCCGACCCCGGCTCAGTCGATTATATTTATATTGCAGATGCGGCTTTTGATGAAATCAATAATTTGTTCTATGTAACTATTACAGATTATTTTTCAATAGGTGAAGGAAAAATTTATAATATGAGCGGAAATCAAACCGGAACATTTGAAGCCGATATTTCAGCCGAAGCCATTGATATTGATTACAGAATGAATAGTTTTATTAGGGAAGAAAACAGCTCTGTGCAGGTACATCTTTATCCTAATCCGACTGTTGACTTTATATATATGCAAAATGAAGACATAACAGAGGTAAAGGTGTCAGATGTCAGCGGAAAAGTTATTTTTAAGAAGAACTTCGATAATCAAAATATTATCATGATAGACCTTTCCGGTTTTCCGGCAGGTGTTTATATCATAAATATAAATTTAAGAAACAATAATTATTTTAGCGAAAAGATTATAAA
>JAIORT010000740.1 GCA_021107975.1 Bacteroidales bacterium
TATAAGTAGTAGCTCCGAAATCCGCAAATAAATAACCATAAGAAGAATTATAACCGTGCGAACCTGTTCCCTGCGGAGGATAGTTGTGATATTTCATCACCTGCACCATAGCAACAGCCACACAACCGACCCTGGCACGTCCGCAAGCGCCGCTGGGATCATCAGGGCATAATTCATTATAAAAACAATCCTGGTCCCACATTGTGTTTACTAATGGTTCAACATTGTTCAAGGGCGATTTGTCGGGTTTTTTACTATATTTCTCCCAAACTTTACTGATTTCCGAATTACTTTTTAGCTGATTATCTTTAACATAAATTATTTGTTCTTTATAATCTTCTATCCATTCGGTAAAAGCAGGCGGTTGACCGGAAGAATTGTCATAAGCCCCCTCAAATGAATATCCCAGTATCGGATAAACATTATCTTCGGCTGAAATTATCACAAAACCATTATCACCTATCAGATTAAAAACATAAATAACAGGGACTCCTGCCTCACTGCTTATTACAATTTCATTTGCAAATACAATGTTTTTGTACTTAACATCCCTAACCTGGTTAACTCTTTCGTAGAAAAGATTTTTCCCAATTAATTTTGCCTTTTCTACAGAAACTTCAGCAGAAAAAACCATATTGCCGGCAAATAGCAATATTAAAAACAACGAACTTAAATTTTTCATTTTCATAATATTGTGAAATTAAATATTAACATAATCCGGAAATTTATTTCCGGGAGTATTTTTAAACAGTCTTAAATTCATCCAAATAATTGCTTACGTATATTATACTAAAACGCATAAACTTATCAAATACCACATTAACTAACCATTTGGTTTTAAATTAAGTGCACACCTGTTTTTTTGCATTTTCATTCAGTGTCAGTTTACAAGACAAATGATAAAAATATATGGTTGCAAGTTGTGGGCAAATAATTAATGATTTTCTGACAGAGGTTGTCTGAAAAGCCTAAGAACCTGATAGCAAAACGAATCAATATAATTCATCCGATAGTTGTGAATAGCTTTCAATTTGTATCTTTGAAATATTGAAAACAGTGATAAACAGGTTTAAACAATCAGAAAAAGAGTTGTGAATAGCTTTCAATTTGTATCTTTGAAATATTGAAAACAGTTCGGAAAGCCTTAAAAATAAAGATGCCGGCGTTGTGAATAGCTTTCAATTTGTATCTTTGAAATATTGAAAACAGTATCCGCTCTTAATACAATAGTATTAACACCGTTGTGAATAGCTTTCAATTTGTATCTTTGAAATATTGAAAACAGTTTTAATTCGATCATATAATAGACGCATGTTGTTGTGAATAGCTTTCAATTTGTATCTTTGAAATATTGAAAACAGTCAGTATAATAGAATATAGTCCAATCAGTACGTTGTGAATAGCTTTCAATTTGTATCTTTGAAATATTGAAAACAGTAATTATACCCCTGCCGACAATCAGACAAGTGTTGTGAATAGCTTTCAATTTGTATCTTTGAAATATTGAAAACAGTTAGCGTCCGGTACTTCAAAAACCAATTCCTGTTGTGAATAGCTTTCAATTTGTATCTTTGAAATATTGAAAACAGTCAAATGATTGCTTTCACTGTAGTATGTTCCGTTGTGAATAGCTTTCAATTTGTATCTTTGAAATATTGAAAACAGTATCAGATTCCATATCAATTCCATGCCGTTGGTTGTGAATAGCTTTCAATTTGTATCTTTGAAATATTGAAAACAGTTAGCGGCATCACTTGCTGATGTTCTTGTCGGTTGTGAATAGCTTTCAATTTGTATCTTTGAAATATTGAAAACAGTTTAATATACTTTCTGCATTTACCGG
>JAIORT010000080.1 GCA_021107975.1 Bacteroidales bacterium
TATGATTTGTTTATTGTCAATATCAAATTTCACCACATTTTTAATTCCCGATTTCCACCGGTTATTTTGAATATGATATGCAATTTTGTTAATATCATTAATAAGAAGTGAGTCCGTTAAAAAAAAATCTTCTTTTCCGTCTATCATATCAATTGCAGATGCTTTGTTAATACTATAAACTACAATCCTTCGCTGGTTCAGATTTTTAAAGCTCTTATATGAGAAAAAAAACATCAGGATGACTGAACACGCAAAAGCATAAAATACAAATGATTTTCTTTTTTGAATAAATAGCAACATCAGGCTGATGGTTAATCCGAAAATCAGTATCATTTCAAGACTATTAATCGAAATTCCACGTATGGTTGAAAATGGCAGTCCTTCAATCGAACTAACGGAAAAATTAAGAAACCGGATAATCCCAGAAAGTATTTTAGCAAAAAAGACAGAAACCAATGGAACAGGTGATGTCAGCAATACGAGGATACCTGCATAGATGATCAGCATTGACGAAGGTATGGCAATTAAATTGGTTACAAGGAAAAGACTCGGAAACTGGTGGAAATAAAATAAACTGAGCGGAAATGTTGCAAAAGTCGCTGCTATAGATACAACGGTCATCTGCCAGATTTTACGTAGCAGCCAATTATCCGGGATGAAAAGATTGTAAATGGGCTTATACATCATCACAATGCCAATTACAGCAATGTATGAAAGTTGAAACCCGACTTCAGTTAAAATATACGGATTAATAACCAATAGCAGGAAAGCTGATGCCGCTAATATGTTATAAATGTTTGCTTTGCGTTTCATAGTTCTGCCAACAATGATAAATGAAAACATAGTGGATGCGCGGAGCACCGAAGGAGAAAATCCTGTAATGAGCGCGTAAACCCAAATCAGGAGCAACAGTAACACTACCTTTATAAACCTGGTCCATCTTTTTTTGTTTAAAAAAGCAAGGAGGCTGTTTAATATCAGGTAAATAATCCCGACATGTAAACCTGATACACAAAGGATGTGCATTGCTCCTGCGCCCGAAAATTCACGTAATTGCTCCGAATCCAGTTTGTCATCATATCCAAGAAGAATAGCAGAAACAACTGCAAATTCTTTCCCTTTGATATTGTTTTCTTCAAGTATCTTAAGGAATTTTGTTCTGAGGCTGATGCCTAAAGCTTTCAATGAATTTGTTGTGTTTTTATCAATAACCTGCCACTCACCTGATTTCACAAAACCCTGGTTATAAATACCTCTGTTCGACAGATACTTTTTATAATTAAATTCTCCGGGATTTTTTGGCGCACTGACTTCATTCAGGTAAGATTGAATAATCAATATTTCACCATAACCTATCTTTCGTACAAGGCTGTCTTTTTCGAAATACAAAATAAGTTTGCCGGTTGTTTTTCTACGGCAAAGGCTATCTTTAAACTCAAGAGCTTTTGCAATAACCTTATACGAATTTGGCTTTTCCGAAACCGGTTCGGATACTTGTATTATAAAAACATTATTTTTATCTGCAACTTTCGAGATGTTTTGATTCTCAAATTTCGGGGTATTCATTACAGTTATTTCAAACCCAAATAAAATAAGTAAAGTGTTAACGGCTATTCCTGTAATCCAGCGGAGTTTGTAACTGATACGTTTAGAAAATATATAAACCTGAAAAACAAGAACTATCAGAATTCCAATCAGTATCCAAAAAGGAATAAACACGGGCAAATCAATTGCAATTGCTGCGAATATCCCCGCAATAAAAGGGATAACAAGCCTGACAAACGGATATTGGTGCCAGAATTTCATGCCGAAAGATATGAAATTTTATTGAATT
>JAIORT010000717.1 GCA_021107975.1 Bacteroidales bacterium
ACATTAGTTTTCGGATCTGTTGTCCAGAATTCATTTGAGTTATATGTCCATCCCATTGTTTCTGACCCTCCCCCACTTTCGGTGGTTATTAGGAAACGATTTGCCAGGTGTCCGATATAATTTGCCTGGTTTCTCGGCCAGTTACTATCACCACCTGAAGGGTCGATGGGTATCCAGCCATAATTCGGCAGATAAACCTCAACCCAGCGATGGAATACATCATCCATGCTGGCATAATCACCACGCACGACAACAGAGCCAATATAACGTGCTGGTAATCCGGCTGCCCGGCACATTGAAATATAAACGAACGAATATTCGGAACATGAACCATTGCCTCTTGCAAGTACTGTCGGAGCTGTGTTCCAGCCTCCGACCATTTCGTAGTACATATTATTTATGAGGTAATTAAAGATTTTTCTGAACATCCAATAAGGATTTTCTTCATCACCGATAGCTTCCTTCACTGCGTTTTGAATTACAGGATGGTCGTATTGGTATTTTTCATTGTTTTCAAGGTATTTGTCTTTGATATCCTGCGGAATATCGGTAAAACTCCCCACTTCTTCAGGATAAATAAAATAACGTACCTCAAATATTTTGGCTGTTACACTCATTTCGCCTTCAACCTGTTTGCCTGATTGCACATCCTCAAAATGGAAATGAGCAGTCTGCTGTCCCCATTTGTCTGTTACAAGGTCAGTATATTTTGGTTTAAAGGTAGGAGGTTTGATTATGCTTTGATTCGGACGGTCAGTTGGGATAGCAATATGAATGTCTGCGTCTTTAATTATTCCCGGACCAAAATTGGTGATTTCGTGTGTAAAAGTAATCTTTGCTAAATGTGAATTATATTGTCTGAACTCCTGTCCGTCCCTGATCTTAAGCTGAAATAACTTATCTTCCTGGTAATCCACAGCCCATAGATTTTCTCCGTCATAACATAATCCTCTTGTAAAAGCTCCCGGCGCGTCTGTAATAATAATCACACTGCCCGTTTCGGGATCAACCATATAAATCTCGTCTTTCATGCGGTCGGATATCCACAGGTATTTTCCGTCAAAAGTTATTCCTCTCGGATCGGAAGCCGGCGACTGAAAAGAACGGATAGTTGTTCCGTCATCAGGGCTGAACTGTATCACTTCATCTGAAGCATTATCCACACACCAAAGATATTTTCCGTCCCAGGTTAACCCTCTTGGTGTACTTGATGGCGCCTGAATTGTTTTCAGAATTGTTCCGTCTGTGGGATCGACCCTGTATATCTTTCCTGCGTAATTTTCTGATAATGGAACTCCTCCCTTCACATCTGCATTCCATAATGCTTCACCGTCCCAGGCTAAACCTTCAGTCCAGTATGCCGGAGAAGGAATACTTCTGATCAATTTTCCTGAAGTAGGGTCAATGCAATACAGCTTATCGGTTTTATAATCGGCGAGCCACAAGTTTTCACCGTCAAAGGTTAAACCTGTTGGATAAGAACCGGGAATATCATAAGACTTAATAACCTCGCCTGTATAACATATTCCTGCAATTGGTATAAAAAACAGGATACCTAAAAAAAAGATCATACCTTTATTCATAATGTTTGATTTTTTGACCGGTAAATTTAGAGCAAAAATAAAAATTAATACAGAATATTATCGGATACTTTCAGAAATGATTTGATATAATAGTTACCTCCTGAAGAAAACACCATCAACCTGAAGCAACTGACCGGTATTTTTATTATAAAAACCAGGCTCAAGCGAATAAATAGTGAACCCATTCTCTTCAATCAAATTAAGCATTTCGGTTATCAATGTTTCACCTTTATATAATTCAAC
>JAIORT010000836.1 GCA_021107975.1 Bacteroidales bacterium
AAATAATCTGAGAGAATCTGTGTTAATCTGTGGTGAAAGAAAGACAGCACCACAGATATACACAGATTAACACAAATAAAAATAACTAATCAATTCTTAATACATGATAATATTAGTAACCGGTGCCCGGAGTATCAGAATATATACGGTTTTTTTCTCTGTCAATAACCACACACGGCATTCTTTGGGAAGGCATAATTAATACCTTGGACCTGCACCCCAGAAATTTTGATTTTCATCTGCATCTTCACCAAAAGCCTCTATAATATTTTGGTCTTTAATCTTCATGGTACACTTTTTTCCGGCTGTTTCAGAAAAGACTATCTTATATTCAACATTTTTTTCGTCAATCATTATCACTTCGGCAAGGTCTTTATTTACATCTGGTATGGCAAGGTTGAAACGGCATACAGGGCAGTAAAAATCAATATGCTCACCTTCTTCATACTTGAAATTATCATCATGTATTATTGTGTAATCGCCAAGTTCAGGGCTGAGCAATATAATCCCTTTTATTCCTTTTTCAGTTTCGGCAGAAAAAATGATATAGTCTTTGATCTTGAGTTCTGATCTGCATTTTGGGCATAAATAATGATTTTCCATAACTTCTGATATTTAAAAAAATACTTAAATCTATCCGCTACAAAATTATACAATTATTGTTAATTTATTTTAATCAACATCAATAAAAAAAAATACTGTACTTTTGAATACATTAATACATTATAATTATGATTATCAAACAGAAAATATTATTGATAAGACCGGCGTTGAGCGCTGTGGCTTTGTTTTTATTTATTTGCAGTAATGCACAGATCAATGTGTTTCATGTAACAGCCGATTTGAATTTGAATGATAAGGAAGGTGTTTTTTATGCTCTGCCAATGACACAAATTATAGTAGATGTAACGGTTAAAAAAATGGAACATTATGCAGGTCCATATTCTGAATATGCCGGCAAGTACCTCGATCTTGAAGATATTATTTCAACTGATTATAATGAATATGAGATCACCGGTGTAAAATTAAGCACTTTGGCTGAGCCTGATCCTGATCATTACTATTTTGTAGAGATTGGTGAGAAAGCAACCAAAGAAGAAAAAGCTATCATTATTTCGTTATCCGAATCAGGATTGATAATGGGATTGAACGGTTCCCTGTCAAAAAAGCAGGCTAAAGAACTAATAGTAAAAAGCCTTGAGGAAAACGGCGATTTGTTTCAATATTTTGCTGAAACCAATTTGTACGAAAAAACAGATACGATTATTCGAAAGGTGGTTGTGGATACCGTTTCAGTTGAAAAGATATACTTAGACAGAAAATGGGTTGAAAAGAGCGATGAGCAAAAAGCCGTTGAAGCAGCAAACATGATTAGCAAAATAAGGGAAAGCCGCTACAATCTGTTAACAGGCTACCAGGAAATTCCTTATCATGCAGGAAGCATTGCATATATGGATAAGGAGCTAAATAAGATGGAAAAAGAGTATCTCTCTTTGTTCACAGGTATAACTATCGAAAAAAAATTTCATTATTCTTTCTCTGTTCTTCCCGATACTGATGAACAAAGTACATTAATACCTGTTTTCGTATTTTCGGAAAGGAGTGGTATTAAAGATGCTAATGCTGCCGGTGGGGAAAATATTTTTCTTAGAATAGAACGAACCGAAAGCACCCGACAATTGATTGCTCAGATAAATAAAATGAACCAATCAGCTAAAAGCGTACATGGGTTTTATTACAGAATTCCGGAAGGAGTTGAAGTCAGCCTTGAGATAAATAATGATTTGAAAGCAAATTGTAATTTCCGGATAAGTCAATTCGGAAC
>JAIORT010000629.1 GCA_021107975.1 Bacteroidales bacterium
CTTGTATGAAAGTTAAAAATGAATATCAGGTTGTTCCTTTCGAAAATGATGGTTTTGTTCCAGTCATCCATATTGAGTTGCTGCGCAAACATTGAAAACATTATCCTGTTTTCTTTGATCACCCGTATCATTTCCCTGTCAAAGGCAGCGAGATACCGGTATTTCAAATCAGGGTTATCCGCTAACGACCATTGCCTCCTGCAATATTTATAGCTCCATATATTACCTTCACGCGGAAAATCAATCCACTCAGGATGACCGAATTCGTTTCCCATAAAATTCATATAGGCTTGTCCGCCAAGTGCAATGGTAAATAAGCGTAACATTTTGTGAAGGGCAATACCACGATCAATCACAAGATCAGTATCGTCCTTTTGCATGTGCCAGTACATTTCCTTATCCATCAGCCAAAAAGCAAGGGTTTTGTCACCAACCAGCGCCTGGTCGTGCGATTCGGCATACGCGACAGTTTTTACATGAGGCAGGCGGTCATTCAATACATTCCAAATTTCATAGATATTCCAGTCTTCATCTTTTTGTTCTTTAAGCAATTTTA
Source organism: Bacteroidales bacterium (assembly GCA_021107975.1). Classification (GTDB taxonomy): domain Bacteria; phylum Bacteroidota; class Bacteroidia; order Bacteroidales; family JAADJA01; genus JAADJA01. The sequence goes on from JAIORT010000629.1 coordinate 557, forward strand.
TCCAGAAATCGGGGATTCCCATACCGAGCCGGTAATCAAAACCAATTCCGCCTTCGTGTATTTTTGCTGTCAAACCGGGCATTCCCGTAACATCTTCGGCAATTGAAACGGCATCGTTATTTAAGGTATGCATTAATTTATTTGCTAATTGAAGATAGGTAATGGCATCCCATTCCACTCCCTGCCTGAAATATTTATCCCTGTTATCAATAGATTCATTTCCATGATGAAAATACATCATTGAACCCACACCATCGAAACGGAATCCGTCGAAATGAAATTCACGCATCCAGTATTTCAGGTTTGATAAAAGAAATCTTAATACTTCTGTTTTCCCGTAATCAAATAATTTAGAATCCCATTGCGGATGATCGCCTCTTGTTCCGGGATGAAAATACTGTTCATCCGAACCGTCTAATTGATTGATTCCTTCCACTGTATTTTTTATAGTATGCGAATGAACCACATCTAAAATTACGGCAATCCCTAATTGATGAGCTTTTTTAATAAGGCATTTCAAATCTTCCGGCGTTCCGAAGCGCGAGGAAGGAGCAAAGAAGTTTGAAACGTGGTACCCGAACGACCCGTAATATGGATGTTCCTGTATTGCCATCATTTGTATGGCATTATAGCCGGCATTTTTTATTCCTGGCAGTATGTTTTCGGCAAATTCCAAGTAAGTGCCAATTCCCTCCTTTTCCTGTGCCATGCCGACATGACATTCGTAAATGAACAACTCATCCAGGTGTCCGGGGTTGAAATCATCATCTGTCCAGTCGAATTTTTCCGGTAACCAAACCTGTCCCGAAAAATTTTTAGTATCCTCATCCTGTATTACACGTTTTACATAAGCAGGTATTCTGTAATTCAGTCCCAATTTCGAATCAACAAGTACTTTTATTTTGCTGCCATGAACAAATGAGTTCTTGTATTTATTTTCATCAAGAAAAATTTCCCAAACGCCAAATTCATTTTTTATTAAAGGGTGTGAAAACTTATCCCAGTTATTAAAGTCGCCTGTTAAATATAGTGCATTAGCTTTGGGAGCCCATTCGCGGTATGTCCAGCCTTTTCGTTTTGAATCATAATTAATTCCAAAATATTTATATCCATCTGCAAATTTTATCAGGCTGCTAAAATTTTTCTCGATTTCTGTTAACTTTTCTTTATACCTGATATGTCTGTCGGTAATATCCAGGGCGCTGGGTTCAAGCCAGGGGTCTTGTTTTATTATCTTTAACTTATTTTCTGACATAAATAG
>JAIORT010000874.1 GCA_021107975.1 Bacteroidales bacterium
TTTGTCCACTTGAACAGTACAAGTTGAAAATAGCCTCCTTTTTGTCCATTATACCTATTTTCATAAGAAATTTATGAAACCCATTAGATGATATTGAAATATAATTGGAATTAATTGCATTGATAAGTACAATTAACCCACAAGTTTTAATTAATTATTTTACTTTTGTTTAGGTTAAAAACAAGTTAGAGCACTAATAGCTATGGAATACACAACAGTATTTGAATTTGCACCAAAAGCAATTAATTTTTTTCACCTGATAGGTCTTTTTATTTTCGTTGTGATAGGTTTTGGATTTGCATTTTATACAAAGCGGTCTGATAAAAGTTTTTCCTTATTGAGACAGTTCAAAATTTTCTTTGGGTATCTTTTCGGCGGCGTTGCATTGATAATGCTAATTCTTATGGTAATAAATATTCCTAAGGTAATTTCTTCGGAACGTGAACTCAAAGAAGTAATTGAAAATAAAAACATTTTGATTGTACAAGGTGAAATTGATAATTTTTCACAAACACCTGAAAGCGGCCATATATTTGAAAGTTTTACAGTGAATGGAATAAAATTTAAATATTCTGATTATATAGTGATTGATGGTTTTCATCAAACTTATAGAAATAATGGACCAATAAAGCAGAACGGGCAGCAAGTTAGAATCTCATATATTGAAAGAGATAATGAAAACTTGATTATGAAAATTGAAATAAAATAATTGTTACAAGTGCTAACATTACATTATAAAATAGCCGGGTAGTTTGCGGTTTGATGACAAAATATTATATTCATGTAATTAATCAACGGGGGACAATGAAACAGGACGGAAACCCGCATGTTTCTTAAGCAAGGACCGTTGTGCCGCATGCAAGACAAACCAACAACATGATAGGAATTAAACTGGCATATTACAGAAAAAAGGATTGGAAACGATTTCTTGATTCGATTGATGATAGAAAGAGTATGCATGTCACTTGGAAAGAGTGGCATAAATCATATCTTAAGACAAAAAAGGACTTAATTAAAGAGGGATTTGAGGTGTTCGATATTGAAGTGGATATTGACGAACTGATTGAATTTTGTAAAATTAGAGGAATTAAAAATGACGGGAAAGCCCGTTCACAATTTGTAACAAACAAGTAAATAAATGGTAAAATCAACAATGATATATCAAGCGGATCAAGAAGTGATTGGAAAACATCTCCGTTCAAAAGAATGGGTAATGTATTCTGGAAAATTGACAATTTATGACAGAAAAACAAATCCTATAGTTTTAAAACTGAAAAGCGAGATATACGATACATTTATATGTGAATTTATGGAAGATAAAAAAGAATTTAAAGGGGATTCTGTTTCTAATGTATATGGGAAAATGGCGAAATGGTATTATAAATACGGGATAATATTTCAAAACTAATAATGCACAACGGCACACACATAAAATATAAAATATTGGGCTGATTTGGTTATGCAATCGATTTGCCTCGCTTCAGCATTTTGTTACGGTGGGTATGAACACCTGCCCATCACAGTTTGCAACTGTGATGAATAACTGACAAATACAGTCTGCGACTGTAAACATGTCCGATTAATTACCCCCACCATGTACCTGTAAAGTATTACCATGCACACTAATTTGTATAATATTTTCATAAAAAATTTGTGAAACCCATTAGATGATATTAAAGTATAAAGTATTAAAATAACCAAAAGGTACGATTGTCCCCCAAATATTGCAGGGTTTTTTTTACTTTTGGTGCAATTATAAACGAGTTGTAAGCCATACTAAGGAACATACTGCAAATTGGAAATATCA
>JAIORT010000213.1 GCA_021107975.1 Bacteroidales bacterium
TTTGTCTCTTTACTCAAGAAATTATTTGCAGAGAATGAAAAAGAGTTGGAACTTAAGGATGAGCTTATAAATGATATAAAACCCCAAAAGTAAAAACAGCCTGATCAAAATCACTGATAACATATTTTATTTCACCAAACCCACTTAAAGCGTCGGTAAAATTATATGCAGCTCCGGCTCCTATGTTAAATCCGATTTTAGTTTCAGAAGTAGAATCTTCATAATATCCACCAAGATAACCATAATCTCCTTCCCACTTTGATCTCCAACTTGCAATATTAAGACCGGCTAAGCCATAAGCTGAAAATTTATCGCCAAATTTAAAGTTATAATGACCATCTAAATTCAATTCCCATAAATTCCATTTATATTCAAATACGCCAAAATTTTCTTTTTTAGGAAAAAAGAATGTAATATTCATTAAACCATGAATTTCTTCAGTTACTTCATATAAACCTCTAATATTAATACCAATGTTCTCTATTTCGGTGCCATAAGAAAGACCGCCGCCAAAAGCTATTTTTTCTTTAAAACTTTGTGCAGATACCGAACTAATAAGTATTAATCCAAATGCTAATAATAAAATCTTTTTCATAATAAATTTGTTTTAATTAATTTTCGGCAAATATATATTAAATATTATAAATAAATTGCAAATTTTATAAAGGAATTAAATAATAAATGACTTTTAGATACATTTGCAGCTTAAAATATTATGATATAAATCAATGCAATTTGTTATTAAAAAATCATGTCCCTGTTCCTCCGCCCGTGCCGGTGAAATCACCACTGACCACGGGAAAATCCTAACCCCTATATTTATGCCTGTTGGCACTGCCGGTGCTGTAAAGGCGGTTCACTTTAAAGAATTAAAAAAAGATATTAAAGCTCAAATCATCCTCGGAAATACTTATCACCTTTATTTACGACCCGGACTTGATGTTATTGAGAACGCCGGTGGCTTACATAAATTCAACGGCTGGGATAAACCGATTTTGACCGACAGCGGAGGCTACCAGGTTTATTCACTGGCAAATACCCGAAAACTAACCGACAAAGGAGTTATCTTCAACTCTCATATTGACGGCTCAAAACATACATTTACACCCGAAAATGTAATCGATATCCAACGAACCATTGGTGCGGATATCATCATGGCTTTTGACGAATGTACTCCATACCCTTGCGAATACGATTATGCTAAAAATTCAATGGAACTAACTCACAGGTGGCTCCAAAGATGTGTTGATAATTTTAGAAAAACCGAACCGCAATACGGACACTCACAAGCACTTTTCCCGATTGTACAGGGCAGCGTTTATAAAGATTTAAGGAAAAAATCGGCAGAAGCTATTGCATCTTATGATGCTGAGGGGAATGCTATTGGCGGACTTTCTGTGGGCGAGCCTCATGAAGTAATGTATGAAATGACGGGGTTGGTTTGTTCCATACTTCCTGAAAATAAACCGCGATACTTAATGGGTGTGGGAACACCGGTCAATATTCTGGAAAGTATTGCGTTAGGTATTGATATGTTCGATTGTGTGATGCCAACAAGAAACGCAAGACATGGATTGATTTATACAAAAAAAGGAATTATAAATATTAAAAATGAAAAATGGAAAAACGATTTTAGCCCTTTGGATGAGGAAGGAACATCGTTTGTTGACAAGCAATACTCAAAAGCATTTTTAAGGCATATATTTATTGCAGGGGAAATGTTAGCAGGAATGATTGCCAGTTTGCATAACCTCGGTTTTTATCTCTGGTTGGTTAACGAAGCAAGAAACAGGATCATA
>JAIORT010000359.1 GCA_021107975.1 Bacteroidales bacterium
AAGAACCTGGGCTTTAGCCCATAACTTGTTTATATTAAGGGCTAAAGCCCATTATGTAGTTTTATTATTAACTACGGCATAAATGCCGTAGCAAAAAAAAACGTAATTAGAACTTCGTTTTCACACAGCCTGTGAAGAGATGGTCCTCTCAACTCATCTTATACTATTTCCTGCTTATCAACATCCCAAAATACTTTCCTGTTTTCCCTGTAAGCTATTGTACCGAGATGGGCAGTTATCGCTTCTTCGAATCCCCTGTCAATATTGCAGCTTGGCTGTGTTCCACAACGTATGCTGTCTAACCATTCTTTAATATGCAGGTGTGTAGTATCAACCCGCTTTCCTCCTCTGTATGTATAAAGCAATCCCCTTCCGGCAAAATATTGTTCGGTTGGAGAGGTTATCGCATCCACCTGTTTCATGCCTGGTGTAAAGGAGTATAGGGGAAGAGACGGATCAATGATACCTTCCTCTAATTTTTCCTTATATTTTGTTGAACCTTTGTCAACGTATATTTTAAGGTCTTTTCCGACCTCCATATATGCATCATGCCCCATTATCACCCTTCCTCTTTTCTTGTCGCTTGCCAGGGAAGCGCTGTAAACCAATGAAAAATCCCTGTCAGGATATTCAAAAACCGTATTAAGTACATCCGGCACAGTCCTGCCATCCTTGAAATAATAAATTCCTCCAGATGAAACAGCAGAATGAGGTATTCCCAAACCGAGTATCTGGTTCATCGCATCGTACTCATGTGTAAACAGATCTCCTGATAAGCCTGTGCTATAATCCCACCAGCAACGCCAACGGAAAAATCTTTCCAGGCTGAACTTATGAGGTGGAGCAGGTCCGATGAATTGTTCCCAGTCAATATTATATTGCCCGGCTTCCTCAGGGATTGGATATACCCATGCACCTGTTGGGGAATTTCGGTTAGTGGTTACTTCAATTAAATTAATCTTTCCCGGTATATTTTTATTAATAGCCTCTTTTGCTTTAAAATAGCTTTCGTTTTGCCGGTTCTGATGACCAAGCTGGAAAACGATATTGTTTTCATTAACAGCTTTCACAACTTCATAAGTTTCCGGCACAGTCCACGTCATTGGTTTTTCGCAATAAACATGCTTGCCTGCCCTTGCTGCTTCTATGGTCATGGTTCCGTGCCAGTGGTCGGGCGTGGCAATGATCACCGCATCAATATCATTGGCAGCAAGAAGCTCTTTGTATGTTCTGTATCTCCTGGGTCTGATACCCATATTACCACCTGAACCTTCCTTTTTTATGTTGGTACAAGCTATCATACCTTTTTCGGCATTTATATCAAAAACATCGCAAACGCCGTTGACAACTACATTAAGGTCTTCCTGTCCAAGGTAATCATGGTAACGTTTGTCTGTTTTATTTGTCAATGCTCCTTCCTTCCATGAATCAATAGTATCGGGATGAACAAAACCTGCTGCTTTTAACAAGTCTCGTCCGCGACTACCACAACCGATAATCCCCAGGCGAATCTGTTTTTTGTTGGTAACAACGGGATTAATAACCGGATTAACCGCATTCAGGTTGATCTCTTCCTGTATGGCTTTCTTTAAAAGCCGGTCGAATTTTTGCTTTTTGTACCAAGTGTAAATAAATGCACCGAGTACCGGTATGGTAGCAAGCCCTTTGATAACATCTCTTCTTCCGAGCTTTTTTTCTTTATCTGGAGCCTGGCTTGTATTATTTGCTTTATGATCTTCCATTGTTTCCAATTAATCTAATAATTTGTTTAGGCTCTACTGTTATTTTTGTG
>JAIORT010000678.1 GCA_021107975.1 Bacteroidales bacterium
TTTTGAATTCAATTTATTCATCAGGTAAATCTGAATTTATCGCAATATATGGAAGAAGGAGGGTAGGCAAAACTTTTTTAACCCGTTCGGCTTTCAACAATAAATTCACATTTCAGATAACAGGATTGGCAAATGCTTCCTTGAGCCAGCAACTTACCAACTTTTATTTAGCCTTAGACAAAATCAATCCGGCAAAAGACTATTTGCCAGCAAACGACTGGCTAACTGCTTTTTCACAGTTATCTGATTATTTGGATACCAAAAAAGGAAGAAAGGTTATTTTTATTGATGAATTACCTTGGTTTGACACACGTAATTCCAAATTCATTCAGGGGCTGGAACATTTTTGGAATAGTTGGGCATCGGCTCGAAGTGATATTATACTTATAGTTTGTGGATCTGCAACCTCGTGGATGATTAGTAAACTCATTAATGATAAAGGGGGACTTCATAATCGGATAACAAAAAAGATCAAGCTTGTACCTTTTACCTTATATGAGTGTGAAAAATATCTGCAACACAGAAAGATAAAACTTGATCGGTATCAAATTATTCAACTATATATGTCTTTAGGAGGGATACCCTTCTATTGGGATGAGGTTAAACTTGGTTTAAGTGCAATGCAGAACATTGAAAACATTTGTTTTTCTGAAACAGGATTACTACGAAATGAGTTTATTAATTTATATCGTTCACTATTTAGTAATCATGAAAGACATCTTAGCCTTGTCAATGCACTTGCAAAAAAATCAAAAGGTTTGAACAGGGATGAATTAATTAAACTTTCCGGTTTACCCAATGCGGGCAGTACAACAAGATTATTGGATGAGCTTGAAGAAAGTGGTTTTATCAGGAAGTACATTCCTTTTGGGAAAAAATCAAGGAACAGTCTATACCAGTTAGTTGATTTTTATTCACATTTCTATTTGAAATTTATAGCAAATGCCCAGCTAATGAATAATAACAATTGGCTAAATGCCATTGATACTCCAAAATACAGAGCATGGAGCGGATATGCATTTGAGCAGATATGTATGTACCATCTTCCTCAAATAAAACAAGCTCTTGGAATAAGTGGAGTTAATACAACTGTTTCTTCATGGAGAAGCAGTAAATCGGATCCGGGAGCACAGGTTGATTTAATCATTGATCGACGGGACCAGGTAATAAATTTATGCGAAATAAAATTTTCAATTAATCCTTATACCATAAATAAAAAATATGCTTCTGAATTAAGAAATAAGATAGGAGTATTTAAATTAGAAACAGGAACGCGTAAATCCGTATTCCTTACATTGATATCCACCTATGGAGTACAACAAAATATTCATTCTACCGGTTTACTTCAGAATGAACTGCAAATGGATGATTTATTTAAGCCTAATTCCTAATAACCATGATCAGCTTATGCTGTTTAAAAATGTTTTAGAACTTCTTTTCAGAGCTAAAGGACCGGGATCGAAATGCATAGAGGATATTTGCTTGAAATTAAATGATAGTCCGGGTAACTTCATGTATTATAAATTAACAAAGGACATAGATATCCGCAATCTTGAGATCGGGCTGTATTTTCTAAAAGTAAATTATAATCAGACTCCCATTACGAAAAAATTGATCAAACTATGATCTTTACTGGTAATCGAGAATCATCATTGCGAGCTGGAGTGCATGCTTTGTGTGATGGAGCGAACATACACCCGTCATTGCGAGCCAGAGGGTTAGATTTGTGTGGTGGAGCGAAGCAATCTGTGTTTTTTTTTGTTGCACGTTTTATTATTAACAGATT
>JAIORT010000556.1 GCA_021107975.1 Bacteroidales bacterium
AAACATTTTTGTCTTCAATCGTAAGAATATATCCTACCCATTTATTCTTTTTAGGATGATAATTTATTTTTGATTTTCGGACTATGAAAGTATAAAAAAATTGGGAATTAGCAATTGTAATTTTAAATAATAAATCTTTACCTTTGACTCCTGTTATACTGATAGAAATTGAGAACGCAAAAATTTACAAACATAACTTACAGATAACCATATATTTTACTTATTCGAAATTTGTAAAGTATAATGCGTTAAGTATATTAAAAAACATAGTCAGATGAAATACAACCGAATACTTTTAAAACTCAGTGGCGAAGCACTGATGGGAGAAAAACAATACGGCATTGATCCGGTGCGGCTGGAAGATTATGCCGATGAAATTAAATCAATAGTTGAAAAAAATGTTCAGGTAGCGATTGTGATTGGCGGAGGAAATATTTTCAGGGGTTTGCAGGGAACTGCCGAAGGTATGGACCGCGTACAAGGCGATTACATGGGTATGTTGGCTACTGTGATAAACAGTATGGCTTTACAGGCTGCCCTGGAAAAAATCGGTATAAAAACTGCTTTGCTTTCCAGTTTTCAAATAGGTCCGGTTACGGAATTAATGAGCCGCAGACGTGCTATTGAATATCTCGAACAGGGAAAAGTGGTAATCATCAGCGGCGGTACAGGAAACCCCTATTTTACAACAGATTCTGCTTCAGTATTGCGGGGCGTGGAAATAAAAGCAGATGTTTTCCTGAAGGGTACCCGTGTGGATGGTGTTTATACGGCTGATCCGGAAAAAGACCCTGAAGCACGGAAATACAAAAATATATCATTTGAGGAGGCTTATGAAAAGCAATTAAAAATAATGGATTTGACTGCTTTCACTATGTGCAGGGAAAACAATCTCCCAATCATCGTTTTCAATATGAACATTAAAGGAAATCTGAAAAAAGTGATTACCGGTGAAAATATCGGCACTTTGGTATCTAATTAATGTCAGAATATTATTATTTTTGCCATCTTATCTGTAAAAATTAATTCATCATGATAGAAGATTGCCAAATTATTTATGACCTTGCTGAAGAAGGAATGGATAAATCCATTACTCATCTTGAGCGTGAATTTCAGAAAATAAGAGCAGGAAAAGCCAGTCCTGATATGTTAGAGGGAGTTTTGGTAGATTATTATGGAGTAAAAACACTTATTAATCAAACGGCAAACATAACCTCACCCGACCCACGGCAAATCATTATACAACCCTGGGACAAGAGTGTTATTGGAGCCATTGAAAAGGCTATTATGTCTGCTAATTTAGGATTCACACCAAAGAATGAAGGAGAAGTGCTTAGAATTACTATTCCGGCAGTTACTGAAGAACGCCGAAAAGAGCTGGTTAAACAAGCAAAAACCGAATCTGAGAATACTAAGGTTGGCATACGAAATGCAAGGCGCAGTGCAAACGATGAAGCCAAAAAACTCGAAAAAGAAGGCATTCCGGAAGATGATGTGAAAAAATTACAGGACGATATTCAAAAACAAACCGATGATTATATTGAAAAAATTGATAAACTTTTCGAAGCTAAAGAAAAAGACATTATGACTATTTAGTACCCGTCCTCAAAGTCTATAATTGAAATATTTTTGACACTAATTGCACTAATTATCACTAATTTAATTCGTGTAAATTGGTGAAATTCGTGTCTTTTATAAGTTTATAGAATCTTTATTCGCCCTTAATTTTAAGGGCTTTTTTATTTCGCAGATAAAACATTCCAATTGCAAAAATCAGTAATAACT
>JAIORT010000440.1 GCA_021107975.1 Bacteroidales bacterium
TATATGATAGAAGTTAAAGATTTGACAAAGGTTTACAGTGACGTTACAGTATTAAATATTCCGGATCTAAAAATTGAAAAAGGCGAAAGCTTTGGATTGGTCGGGAATAATGGTGCGGGAAAAACCACCTTTTTCCGCCTGATTCTCGATTTGATCAGGGCGAACTCCGGGTTTATAACCTCAAAAAAGTCGGATGTCAGTAAATCGAATGACTGGAAATATTATACCGGTTCTTATTTAGATCAGCGCTTTATAATTGATTTTCTTTTACCGGAGGAGTATTTTGAATTTCTGAGCAGTGTTCATGGATTGTCAAAAGGGGACCTGGATAAATTTTATGAAGATTTTAACGAATTTTTTAATGGAGAAGTGGTGGGAAAAAAGAAGTATATCCGCGATCTCTCACATGGCAATCAGCAAAAGGTAGGGATAGCCGCCGCCCTGATGGCACAACCGGAAGTCCTGATTTTGGATGAACCGTTTAACGGATTAGACCCATCAACCCAGATCAGGTTGAAGAACATGCTGAACCAAATGAAAAAAGAGAATGGAATTACCATACTCATCTCCAGCCACGACCTGAATCACGTTACTGATGTTTGTGAAAGAATCGTTATTCTTGAGAAAGGCGATATAGTCCATGATTTGAAGGGAAGTAAAAACACACTGAAGGAACTGGAGAGTTACTTTGCGGTTTGATGTGGAGGTGGGGTAAATAGTACCTTTCAATTCAATTTCTGTTCCCGAATTTTCGGAAGGAGAAAATAAATTCATAACTCCTGACCCTCGTAAAACGAAAATGTCACTATTAGATTTCAAATTCTCCATAGCTTAGGGTTTAAACCCTAAGCTATGGAGAATTTAAAATCTATAATTTCGCTGATTAAAAAGATACGACATTTAAATTTGCGAGAGAATTCGTCAGACCACTGAGCGCAAGGCTAACGCACAAGGCAGTGGTCAGACGAATGTGCGCAGAATTTGCACAATTTCTTTACGCATTTTATTTCTGTCTGTTATTATCTGATATTTTAAGTTCTTATATTTTTCTGTTTTTTTACCATTTTTAGTTTTAAAAAATGCATTCAAATAATGAAAAGAATTAACCTTGTCGTGCCAGCGCCCGATTTGCTGCTCTATCTCCCTCATCCTCTCTTTCGATACATTCATTATTTCTTCTTGTCCTGTTAAGTTTAATAAAATATCGTACAGATAATATATCTGCTTTAAAAATGTTCTGTTCCTGTGGATTCTTGCGGTACTTACAGGTTTGCTGTTTAGTTTTTTAATGGAGAGTATTTTTTTTGTCAGGAATTTTTTTGCATTTTCTGACAGGCTTTCGGATTTTATTGATTTAATAGTTTTTAAAATATATTCATCATTAAGGATTTTTTTCCGTTCGCTTAATTTCGGAATACTTTTCAAAAACCTGGCAATTTCCCGATGTTCTCTTATTAAAAGATATTCTATATATTCAACAAAATTTTGATCAAGTTTTTCTTCCAATTCATAAACCAGCATTTCTTCAACTTGTATTTCTCTAATTTTACCTGCATACCTGAATAAGTTCCGGATTTCCTTAAGTTGTTTTTTAGCTTTGAATTTTCCAGGACTTAAAAATTGAATTAACCGGAACAATGCCCTGAGCCGCTTGGTGCTTGTGCGCATTTTATGAATGGCTTCCGCATCGAAGTTATCAAGGGCTTTATTGAAGTTTTCTTCAAAAACGGATTTGTGTTCTAAATAATATTGCTGAATAATATCCATGATATTGCTACACGG
>JAIORT010000195.1 GCA_021107975.1 Bacteroidales bacterium
TTCAGGTTCTATTTCTAATTTCAAATAACTATCTAACATTTTATTATAAACAAAATATCCATCCTGACAAATCCAACCTACACCTTCAGTAGCTTCATAATAAGCAAACTCCGGTGTGTATGGGTTAAATAAATTTCTGCTCCAAAAAAATTCATCCGATTTTAAATCAAGCTGCGCTAAGAGTGTACCAGTAATATCATTTTGCGAACTTATCCTGCTTATTTTTTGTCCCCTGAATTCTTCTTTTATTACTTCTCCACAAAACAATAATGGAATTTTTCTGTACTCCTTAGTATAAACCGGCCAGTTTCTATATGTATTATGACTATGATCAGCAACAATAATAAACAAAGTATTTTTGTACCACGATTGCTTTTTTGCTTTTCTAAAATAGTCGCCCAGGCACATGTCAGTATAATATACTGAATTCAAAAAATCTTTTTCGTTACCACCCCAGTCTATAACATCATCCATTGGCTGGTCATAAGGCGAATGAGAACTAACAGTAAATAAAGCTGAAAAGAAAGGCTGTTTTTCTATATTCAGATCATTCAGTTGTTTGCTTAAAGTATATTCATCATGAATACCCAGTTTGCCCTGAGGAAGGTCTTCATCAAAATCAGAAATTTCATAAATCCTGTCAAATTCATTAATCATTATATACGATTTGATCCCACCGTATATTAATTGTCCGCCGAAATAAAATGATGTGGAATAATCCTGTTTTTTTATTAATTTTATTAAACTCGGCAATTTTATAATTTTTTCCAGGTTGTGTGTGATTGCTGTAATGGGTGTTGCAGGGAATCCTCCGAAGATAGACGACATCGCTTGCTCTGACCGGTTGCCCGTAGCATACAAATTTGTAAAAAGAACACCTTCTTTTTCTAATTCCCGAAATTGTGGTGTAATACCTTTCTCGCCTCCGCAGGATTCAATTACATCTGCCGACCAGCTTTCTATTAGTAACAAAACTATATTCGGTCTTTTTGTTTTGAGAATTGAAATAGTTGTGTCCTTAGATACTATATGCAGTTTTTCAACAATTTTTACAGCTTCTTCAGGTTCGTAAAATTCAAAAGGATTCTTTTCTCTGAACCTATAATTTTCAATTGTGCTTAATAATAAATTATATCCTGAATTTACAGCGGCGAGATTTAATATATTATGTTTTGAATAGTACGGTTTACTTTGATTAATCGGGATTTCTTTAAATCCACCGCGGATTCCCAGAAAAATTAAGCCAGGAGTTATAATCAGGAAAATTAAAGTGAAAAGCCAATTTCTCTTTTGATTTTCAATTCTTTTGTAAACATACTTACAATAAATATAAAATCCAATAGTGAATTGAATAATTACTAAAGCAACTAATATAAAGAAAGTTTTAGTTGAGCTGGAATTATATATCTCATCCGGATTAGCCATGTATTTTAATGCCTTAAAATGTAGTTTGGTTTTCCATTCCTCATATATTCCAAGCTCTGCTGTAGTAATTAATATATAAGCAAATAGAATAATGGCTGTATATGCAATATTCAGATAATTAATCCATTTTTGATTATATATCGACTGCACAAGTAATAGCACAAAAGGAAATAAAATAATATAACATGCAGTAGAAATATCGAGTGGAAGGGCATGCCAGAAAGATGCTATAGCTTCAGTAAAGCGAATATTTTCATTACTGATTGAATTCATATAGTATATCAGGAAAACTGCCCTGGTAAATGCAAAAACAATCATCCAGAAAACCAATTGCTTAATAAAAGATAATAAAAT
>JAIORT010000285.1 GCA_021107975.1 Bacteroidales bacterium
TTTTGACATAATAAACTTAATAATTTTGACAAATGGGAAACACATCAATTAATCCAAAAATCCTTGAAAGAGCCAAAGTATGGCTTGAAGGAAATTATGATAAAGAAACAAAAAAGAAAGTGCAGGAATTGATCGACTCCGATACTAACGGGCTAACCGATGCATTTTATAAAAATCTTGAATTCGGCACCGGCGGACTCAGGGGCGTAATGGGCGCAGGTACTAACAGGATGAATAAATATACTGTTGGTATGGCAACTCAGGGTTTTGCAAATTACCTGAAAAAAATGTTCCCCGGAAAAAACCCTGTCAAAGTGGCGATTGCTTACGATTCGAGGAATAATAACACGTTTTTTGCGAATACTGCTGCTGATGTATTTTCGGCAAACGGTATTAAAGTTTATTTATTTGACGATTTACGACCAACACCGGAATTGTCTTTTGCTATCAGATACCTCAAATGCCAGGCAGGAATTGTGGTAACAGCATCGCATAACCCTCCCGAATACAATGGTTATAAAGCCTATTGGGAAGACGGCGGTCAGCTTATCAGTCCGCACGATAAAAATGTTATTGCCGAAGTTAATAAAATTAAAAGCATTGATGATGTCAATTATAACAGGAATGAGGATTTGATTGAAATAATCGGAGAAAAAATTGACAAGGAATATATCGCCAGGATCAAAGAATTATCGCTATCACCTGAGATAATTAAAAAACAGCAGGATTTAAAAATCGTTTATACTCCCATTCATGGCACCGGAGTGAAATTAATTCCGGAGGCGCTGAAAGCTTTCGGTTTTAAAAATGTTTACAATGTGCCTGAACAGGATATTGTTGATGGAAATTTCCCAACTGTTAAATCACCGAATCCCGAAGAACCGGCAGCTCTTAATATGGCAATCGAAAAAGCCAAAGAAGTAAATGCCAACCTTGTAATGGCAAGCGACCCCGATGGCGACAGAGTGGGAATAGCTGTGAGAAATGATAAAAATGAATTTGTATTATTAAACGGGAATCAGACCGCTACCATCTTGATTTATTACTTATTAAAGAAATGGAAAGAAAATGGAAAGATTACAGGGAAAGAATACATTATTAAAACAATTGTAACTTCAGAGATATTAAAAGATATTGCCATTAAAAACGGAGTAGAATATTTTGATACGCTTACCGGTTTTAAATACATTGCAGAAATACTCAGGCTATTGGAAGGCAAAAAAACTTTTATCGGTGGAGGTGAAGAAAGTTACGGCTATCTCGTAGGTGATTTCGTGAGAGATAAAGACGCCGTTATTTCGTGTGCTTTTATAGCAGAAATCGCCGCATGGGCAGCCGACCAGGGTAAAACGCTGTATGAACTTTTACCGGAAATATATCTTGAATTTGACTTTTACAAAGAAAGGTTATTGTCAGTAGTAAGAAAAGGCAAAAAAGGCGAGGAAGAGATAAAGAGTATGATGGAGAAATACAGGAAAAATCCTCCAAAAACCATAAATAATTCTGAGGTTGTAATTATCAAGGATTATCTCTTAAGCAAGGAATTTGACCTTATAACTCATTCAGAAAAACCGATTGATTTACCCAAATCCAATGTATTGCAATTTTTCATGAAAGACGGTACTAAAATCTCAGTGAGACCTTCAGGTACCGAACCTAAGATAAAATTCTACTTTAGCGTAAAAGAAAATTTACCGGACAAATCTAAATTTGAAGAAACCGATACTTTGCTTGAGAAAAAACTGGATGATATAATTCAGGATTTAGGATTCAGTTC
>JAIORT010000751.1 GCA_021107975.1 Bacteroidales bacterium
TTTCAGTAAAAATAATACTATCATTAACAGGGGCAGATGAACATAAAACAAGCATCCCTTTTTTCGGGTTATTATTCTTCATTCGTTTTACTGTAATCTCAATATAATCACCTTCACCTATATTATTGATAATATATTTCGGGCTGACAGGTATTGTGCTGTCAAGCTTTAAAGCATGAAGTCCATTGAAAGCTTCTTTGCCTGTAAGGTTGAATTTCCCGATCAACGAAGTTTTTTCATTATTGGATAAAAGGGTATTTCCCTGAATTTTTTCAAATCCGCAACGGCTTTCATTTATTGTTTTCCAATTATCGTTATTCCGTATTCTGATGATGTGTTCTTTTTTATTACTATTGGTGAATACAGTGTCTTTTGATAATGAAATTCCCATGTTGAGAGCGCAGTTATCAAAATAATTACATAGTTTGATTGCATTTCGTCCGGGTGTTGAAAAGATGTAAATATTTTTACCGCTTTTTAAAATTGCTTCGTTGTCGGCATCAACCATTCTGAAAAATTTTATTGGTCTGTTTTCGCCTTCCCATGTGATTATATTAGGGTAGATTTTTTCATATTCCCTGAAGAAAAGAGGACGGTGCGCAACGGAGCTTATTCCATAAACTAACCCGTTTGTTATCATTGATCCCGACATCCAGGATGGTTCAATAAAAAAATAATCGGTCGAAGAAATATTCCTTTTGATATATGAGAGCGTAAGGCTATTTTCGTGGTATCTTTGAACTCTGTATGGATAAGCCGGATAAAGCCTGACAATGGATAATATTACTAAAAAAAGCAATAACAGAACAAAAACATGTTTTATATATCTGAATGCGAAGTTGCTTCGGCTAATTTTCCATAATATATAAAAAATGAATCCGGTAAGGCTAAAGATAGGTGTCAGATAATAATGTTTAAAATGTTTGGCAACCATTACAATACTTATGGCAGTTGCAAACATAAAGGCTAAAAGTAAAAGAAATTCTTTTTTTTGTTTATTACGTATGGATGGTTTGAAAGCTAAGATTATCAGCAAAACAAAGGCTACTAAAAGAATAATAAAAAAAGAAGTGTTGAATTCAAATATCAACGAAATGTTGTGTAAGAAACTTTTAATATTGATAAACTGATCGGTTCCCTGGCCATATAATCCGTCATGAGTAAATATCCCGGTGATGAAATGCCTGAAATAACTGAATTTATCATATACCGGCAGAAAAAAGACAACTGCGGATAAAAGAAAAGAGCCTATATAGATAAGGCGTCCTTTCATTTTATTAATTACAATAAAAGGAATTATTAACAGGGGAAGAAAGTTAAATTTTGTAACAAAGGCAATCCCCAATAAAATACCTGATTGTATGGCAAATTTTTTCCCTTTAAATCCATCTTGATAAAAATAATTAAAACATAAGCCGACAAATATTAATACAAAGATCATTAGCATCCTGTCAGGGATATACCTCGATGGCAAGTCGATGAGGACAATATTTAAAAAAATAGAAGATTGCAGGATCACTGCACCGAATAAGTTCTTGTTTTGTCGCAATACGATTTTTCCCAACCATAGAATGATACCTGCAGTCAGAACTGTAAGAAAAAATGAAGACCAGGCAAGATACATTTCGGGACGTGAAATGACATCTTCAACAATGGTACCTTTTCCTGCAGCCCAATAAATGATTCGAATAAAAAAACCTGTGAGCAGTTGAAACGGAGTTCCGGGATGATCAATATGCCCGATTCTGTCGAAATCTAATATTGCACAGTTCAAAC
>JAIORT010000945.1 GCA_021107975.1 Bacteroidales bacterium
TGCTCCGTTTATAAAAACCGCTGAAGGGGGAGAATATGAAAAAAGTTCTTAAAAGAAAGACTGTAATACATCGTGTTTCTATTGTTGTTTGTATTTTTTCAATTATAATATTGAGCCTATTCTGTTATGGCTGTGGATCCCAAGAAAACAATGAAAATAAAAAAGATGCTCAAATACTTACGGATTGGACATTAAATGATTCGATTGCGTCTAATCCAACAGGGTTCGATCCAATTCAAATAGTCGATGCTACAACATTAAATATCCTTTCCAATTGTTATGAAGGCCTGGTGATTTATAATTTACAAGGCAATATTGTACCGGGATTAGCTGAAAAATGGAATGTCAGTGAGAATAGATTGGAGTGGACGTTTTATTTGAAACCAAATGTTAAATTTCATCCCCTGGATGATATTAATGGTTTTAAACATTCCGGAATAGTCTCTGCTGTAGATGTTGTTTATTCATTAAAAAGGGCCGTAACATCGCCGATTTCTTTTAATAGCTGGTGGCTTGGTGATATTGTTGAAATAGGAAAAGATGGAGATCCCGCAATATGGGCCGTGGATAAGCTTACCGTTAAAGTCATGTTAAAAAAGCCATATGCATTACTGAATCGGCTAATATCCGTAGCAGGTTGGATTTACCCTGAAAATAGTGTTGAAGCTTTGGGTGAGGATGGGTTAAAGGGTCGGGTGATTGGCACGGGACCCTATCAATTGTCCTCTTTCATGCCGGACGACAAAATAAAACTTTCCAGATGGGGCAGTTATCGCATGAATATGACCGCGACGGCTCCCAAAAATATTTTTATTTCAATCATTTCAGACCCGGTTGCATCATTAGAGTTTTTTCGCGCAGGCAATTTGGATGTTGTTGAACTTGATTTGACAACGCTGGAGGCAGGTAATGCCCTGGCTGAAAAACAAAAGGCGCAACTCAAATGGGTGGCTTTAAACCATCTGGAATCGCTATCATTCAATATTGAAAAACCGCCTTTCGATGATGTTGCCCTGCGTGCTGCACTGAATATGAGTATTGATAGAAACAAATTAGCAGGTCTGTTTGAGGAAATGGTTACGCCCGCATTTGGTTTTACACCGCCGACCAGTCCGGGGTTTATGGGTGTTGATGCTATTGTTGAAAAAGGGTTTCATTACAATCCTGAAGATGCCAAACTTAAATTCAGCCAATTTGCTGCCAGACAAAAAAACACAAGTGATAAAATTACTATTAAATTAGTATATGATGGTGAAACAATGGCGGAGTTCGCCGCACAATTTGTTAAAGACGCAGTGGAAAAAATTCTGCCTGTTTCCGTGGAACTGCAAAAAATAACCTGGCCAGAACTGCTTCAAAAATCTTTTGCCGGTGAATTGGCTTTTCACAGGTTGTGGTGGCTTATTACGAGCCCCGCTGAAGATGTCTATCTGCAATTTTATATGCCGGGAAAAACACCCCCCGCTGGTCTGAATATGGCCAGGTATAATAATAAGGATTTTTCTAACAATTACATGGATGTTTTTGGAAAAGCATCACAGGATGACCGCCGAAAAGGCATGATGAAACTTGAGGCGCAACTAATTAAGGATGCGGTGGCAATTCCGCTGTGGCATAAAAAAGCCGTATACATCATGCAAAATGGGGTCAACCTTCCAATCGGCAGTACATTAAGACATTTTTATGCACAAAGTTCAAAGACCGGGAATAGCAATTAATGATGGATAAATTTTTTGGTGGCCCTATCAGCCGATATATGGTGGCTTTGTTAGT
>JAIORT010000683.1 GCA_021107975.1 Bacteroidales bacterium
CCAAATATTATTTAGACAATATTTAGAATCACGATATTGAAGTAAAG
This sequence comes from Bacteroidales bacterium, assembly GCA_021107975.1. Lineage (GTDB taxonomy): Bacteria > Bacteroidota > Bacteroidia > Bacteroidales > JAADJA01 > JAADJA01. The sequence goes on from JAIORT010000683.1 coordinate 48, forward strand.
AATAGTTTATAGGCACTTTTAGAAGGTTCGTGATAGAAGTTAACAAATAATGTTAGTAACTTTTGTCTGAATTGTTGAAAATGATGTTGCCTTTGTTAAATATATTTCCAAATTATAGAATATTTTTGCCATATTGAAACGGATTTTCTTAATTAGTAATTTACGTTATTATGCTTTATATATCAGTAATTATTAAGGCAGAAAGCAGTTTGCTGATAATTCTTTAATAGTATTCAGAATTTATGGAACCATATTTGTCAGCAGAAGGTTCAAGCAAAATATTAATAAGAGACGCAGCATACATATTAATCCTTATAGAGGACTAACAGATTGATTAAAGGAGCTAACCTTAAAAACCGTCGTATTTAAAAAGGATGACCATTAATCAGGATACTATAATTGATGAGCTTAAGTTCAGAATAAAATTCCTCGAAAGACAGAAAAATCAAATAGCAGAGGGAATGGAGGAAAAGCTACTGCTTTGGCTTGTTTCTGAGACAATAAATCAGTCTGATGACAGAGCCGGACTTCTGTATAATCTCATGGAAAGAATTTCCATAATACGTGATATTCCGTATTGCGCTTGCTGTAAGATAAATGATAATGATGTTAAACTTTTAGCTTCATACTTTACAACCCCGGAATTTAACAAAGATATTTGTTATTTTAATATGTCACCGTCGCTGATTAAGAAGCTTGAATCAGGAGCATGCTTTATTAACAGAGATTCTTTTGATTCCGAAGGTATAACCTTTAATAGGGATTTTTATATTCAGCCCGAATCAGTTGCGATTTTCCCTTTTCAAAGCCTTTACATCCCGTTTGGTATATTTGTGTTTTTTGAAACAGATGATAAAAAAGATAATTTATCTTCTGTTAGTATTGTTATCAAGCAAATTATAAATATGGCTATTGAAAAAACAGAAAAAATGGCTGTGATTGAAGAGTTAAAAGAGTTAAACATATCCTTCGAGAAAAAATTACAAGAGCGGACAAAAAAATTATCAGATTATAATAAGCAACTTAAAGATGAAATAAAGGAGCGAAATAGAAGCGAGAAGAAGTTGATTGAGAATAAAGAAAAAGCTGAAAAATCAGATAAACTTAAAACTTCTTTCCTGTCGAATATCAGCCATGAAATCAGAACACCTATTAATGGAATACTTGGATTTTCGGAAATAATCAGAAAGGATGATCTGCATACAGACGAAAAGGAAAAATATACGAATATAATCAAAACCTGTGGAAGGTCTTTATTAAAGATCATTGATGATGTTATTGATCTTTCAAAAATTGAATCGAATCAGATACAGTTAAAGACTGAGGAATTCCTTATAACCAAATTCGCAACTGAGTTATATGATTTTTTTATAAATGATGAACTTTTCAAACAAAGACAAAAAGTTGAGCTTAGACTGAATATCAATATCAATGGAAGTACCATGATTAAGTCTGACAAGGAAAAATTGCGACAAATTTTAATAAACCTGGTTGGTAATGCATTTAAATATACAGAGGAAGGATATATAGAAATTGGTTGTAAAATTGAAGAAGGTAAATATAATGGAGCGAATAAGGACCTGTTGTTTTTTGTGAAGGATACGGGGTTAGGAATTTCGGAAGATATGCAGGAGTCAATTTTTGAACCCTTCGTTAAGATCGAACATGACATTTCAAAGTTATATGGTGGTACTGGTTTGGGATTGACGATAACTAAAAAT
>JAIORT010000407.1 GCA_021107975.1 Bacteroidales bacterium
TCGGGTTCAAGCATCAAACTCTTCAATTATCTGAAGGCTGCAATTAATAATTCAATATCCTGGTAAGGCAGTGTAAAATATTCTCCAATGTAAGGCTTGGTAAGTGTGCCGTTAAATAAATATACTCCCTGCCGTACGCCGAAATCCGTTTTAAGTTTATTTTCAATACCGCCGGCTTCTCCTATTTTCAATAAGAGAGGGGTAAGGAAATTACTTAATGCATAAGAGGCTGTGCGCGGAACTTTTGAGGCGATATTAGGAACACAATAATGTGTTATATCATATTTCTTGAATACAGGTTCATTATGGTTAGTTATTTTGGAAGTTTCAAAACATCCCCCCTGGTCTATGGTTACATCAATTATTACCGAACCGAATTTCATTTGACTCACCATATCTTCAGTTACCACACATGGCGTTATTCCCTCACTTGTGTGAAGGGCGCCAATTGCCACATCTGCGGTTTTTAATGCCTTTAACAACACTTTTGGTTGTATAATAGAAGTAAATATCCTTGCATTTAAAGAGTTCTGAAGTCTTCTTAATTTATATAATGAGTTATCAAACACCTTCACAACAGCGCCCAAACCCAGTGCGGCTCTTGCAGCATACTCCGCTACCGTGCCGGAACCGAGAATGACAACTTCGGTAGGTGTAATACCCGGAAAGCCACCGAAAAGAGTTCCTTTACCAAATTTATCGCTTTCAAGATATTGAGCAGCTATAAATATCGAAGCCGTTCCGACAATCTCGCTCATCGACCTGACAACAGGGACGGTTCCGGTTTTGTCTTTAATTAATCCATAAGCAAGGGCTGTCATTTTTTTTGCCATGAGTTTTTCAAAATATTCCCTTGACTGCCCGGTTATATGTAAAGATGAAATTATTGTTTGTCGCGATTTTAACAAGTCAACCTCTTCAATTGATGGCGGGGCAACTTTGATGACAATATTTGCCTTGAAAACTTCTTCGTTGCTTTTTATAATTTGCGCTCCAACCTCGCTGAATTCTTCGTCGCTGAAATGCGCTGACTTTCCGGCATTCGATTCAACTAATACTTTATGTCCGTTAGCCACTAACAAACCTACAGCCTGCGGTACCAAGGGCACCCTGTTTTCCTGGTACGATGTTTCACGAGGGATGCCTATGGTCAAACTACTTTTATCCCTGTTCACTTCAAGGACTTCCTCCTGGGGCATCAGCTTTTCAGCATTCGAAAATTTAATAAATTCGTTTTGTTCAGTACTCATAAATTAATATTTAGAAATTTTTTCAGCCCTAAAAATATAAAATAATCCGGTAACTTACAAACATCCTGAAAAAGAAAATTACTTTGCAGAATAATCAGAACTTAATAATCCTTGAACCATCCGACTTATTTACTTCGATATAAACCTTTATGGCGTTGTCTGGTAATAGGTTTTCAATTTTTTCGGGCCATTCAATAAAACAATAAGAACCACTGTAGAAATAATCTTCGTATCCTATATCGAAAACCTCTTCAATCGACTCTAACCTGTAAAAATCGAAATGATATATATTTTCACCATCCGATGCTTTATATACATTAATTATTGCAAATGTCGGACTATTTACAATATCAGCTACTCTTAGGCTTTTACAAATTGCTTTGATGAAAGTTGTTTTTCCTGCACCTAATTCTCCGTAAAATGCAAAAATTTTCCTTGAAGGATATTTTGTCAACAATTTTACAGAAACTTCATGCAGATTATCAATATTCTTGCAAATTACCTTGTCAGGCATATT
>JAIORT010000509.1 GCA_021107975.1 Bacteroidales bacterium
TTTACGCAGAAGATAGGGGGCGTGTACAGGGTACTGTAGTCATTTGTTAAGACTTGTACGGGCGAATGGGCAATTCTCCAGGCGAACCGGTTATCGGACGAAACGCTCAGCTTTTCTGGCTTGTCCAATTTTTGTGTGAAGAGCGCGTGAATTCTAATAATAATCACTTAACTACTCAACCGCTTAACGAGATCTGAAAGGAGAAAGATATGTTTGAAACTCAATTTATTATTTCAACAGCCGTTAGCCTTGTGATCAACCTGTTTTACACTATCCTGGCACTTATAATCGGAATTGCCGGACTGAAATTTGTAGATTATAAATTGCTGAAATCGATTGACCTTGAAGATGAGATTAAAAACGGCAACCTTGCAGCTGCAATTTTTGCGTCCACTATTTTGATATTCGTGGCAGTAATTGTATCTTTTGGCTTGAAGGGATAGCAGGTTTAATGAAAAAAACCGATTCTAAAAAGAGTGAGTTTTTACGAGCAATAAAAACCTTATCCAACCTGCTGGTGTTCTTTATTGCAGGCACCATACTGTTGTATAAATGCAGCTCTGGAACCGGGGACTCTTTAAAGCCGGCGGTTGCAAAAGATGCACAACCGCGAAAAGGGATAGTATATATCTATGATTCAAAGCACAAAGTAGGGTCTGACGGGTTTGATCGCTACTTGAGAAATTCTAAGGGCAAACTTAAACGAACAGGCCCTACCACCTGGCTTTATCACAAAAAGCTATATACTCTCACAGCTCTCGGAACAGACTTTAAACATCATGTTGCCAATGCATACCTGATTGGTTTTTCTCCTTTCGAAACCGGAAAACTCTGGGTACCGATGCAGACTTTGGCGTCAAGGCTAAAATACAAAACGGATAAAAATCAATTTAAGGGCATGGTGGATGTATGGCAAACATCAAAACAGGCTTACTACTGGTTAAGGGGTGACTGCGAGGACCATGCGGTTTTGCTTGCTGACTGGCTTATTGAAATGGGATATGACGCCAGGGTGGTGTTGGGAAAGTACAAAAAGAACGGTCATGCATGGGTTGTGCTGTTTTATGGCCAAAAGACTTATATTATAGAAGCAACGAACAAGCGAAACAGGAGAACTTATCCTCTGGCAAATAAGCTGCCCAATTACAAGCCGGCCTTCATGTTTAACCGGGATTTCTTCTGGAAAAATACAGGGACCGTATTAACCACTATCTATGATGACAGTAAATGGGAAAAGGTGTCTTCTTTTAAAGAAAGTTCCCGGGTTAGGCAAGGAAATTCGGTTTAAAAATATTTTCTCATCAATTTTCATGAAAGATTAAGGTATGAATTTATCAGACATACATGACCCCATATCGGCACCAGGAGCCTATTTTAAATCCGAATATATATCGGCTTCAGATGATGTAAAGCTGAAAGTTCTTCAGTGGCAACCCGAAATAGCAGAACCGGAAGAACCAGAAAAATCAGTTGAACCCGTTATTTTTGTGCCCGGATGGATATCTCATGTTTCCAGCTGGGCTGAACTGTTACCTTCAATGACCCAAAAGCGTCCTGTATTTTACATTGAAACCAGAGAGAAAATTTCCGCACACATAAAAAAAGAAAAAATCGGAATCAATGACTTTACAATACCCAGAATTGCCCTCGATATAATAAATGTTTGTAAAAGACTGCCAATCGATCTGGAAAAATCAATAGTAATGGGAAGTTCATTCGGTGCAACAGCTCTTCTGGAAGCACTTAAAGACAACAACCTTAACG
>JAIORT010000817.1 GCA_021107975.1 Bacteroidales bacterium
TACCTCTTTTAACTGGTTCAACACATCCTTTTTCATTTCTTACTTGTTTTGAATCCTACAGGGTTTCGTGGTTCGTTTTTCTTTTCAATCAACTGGCGTATGGCTTCAAACACCACCCGGAACTGTTGGTCATATTTGCTTTCCATTTCGTCCAGTTTCTTTTTCAAATCCTTGTTTTCATCAATCAATACTCTCATTTGCACAAAAGCCCGCATAATAGAAATGTTTACATTTATGGCTTTTTCGCTGCGCAACACACCGCTAAGCATGGCAACTCCCTGTTCGGTAAAAGCAAAAGGTGTAGTTGGCGAAAATTTTACGGAGCCAAGGTTATCACAATTTGTGATAAGCTCTTTCCATTCCGTTTCGGATAGTTGAAACATAAAATCTTCAGGAAAACGATTAATGTTCCTTTTCACCTGTTGCTTCAAAACCCTTGTTTCCACATCGTAGAGGGCAGCGAGTTGAAAATCGAGCATTACTTTAACACCTCTTATGTAATATATTTGAGAGATGATTTCTTTGGTGCTTATCAGTTTATTCATGTTTTTCTATTGTTGAGGCTATCACAAATTGTGATAGGCTAATTAATTCATGCTTGTCATTTGTGATTTTTAATTTATCGAATAACAATCTTCCTGACCTGTTCGGAGTTAGCCGTTTTTATTCTCACAAAATAAACTCCTTTAGCATAATTACTTAAATCGAAGTTTACAATGTTTCCATTTACGGTTTCTGTTGAACTTTCAAAAAGTACTTCGTTCAGTATATTCAGAACTGTTATTTGTATTTGACCGATATTGTTATTGAATTTAACCGTCAACCGACCATTTGAAGGGTTCGGGAATATGTTAATCCCTAATTGAACAAAATCTTCTTCCACATTTGTGCAGGAATTAACGGTAATATAATCCTCGATGGTTAAGGTATTTGAATCCACACCATCCGAAACTGTAAGCGTAACGTCATAAGTTCCTTCATTAAAGTACATAACTGTTGGGTTCGGGAATGAAGAGCTTCCCGGAGCACCCCCCTCAAATTCCCATTCCCATGAAATAACTACTCCTGATGATTGATTATAGAAATCTACTGTTTGACCCTCACAAACAGAAGTGGTATTTGAGCCGAATAGAGCTTGTAAACTTGTTGGTATCCCAAAGAAGTTTAAGTATTCTGCCATCAATTCTTCTTTAGTAGTTGGTGAAGTGCCATCGTCCAATCCGCCAAATTCATGGGAAGTACCAATGGTTCTGTACGAACCTTCGTCATAAGCGACGCCAGTACCATAGTTAGGCGATTGATTTTCGAGAATATCGAAAGCAGGAGAAATAGCGCTGATTTGGTCTATCCAGCTATTCTCACCTGAATAATTAAAGCTCATTCCTTCCGTAAAAGTGCCGGTCATACCGTTTATGGTTCCCAAATTATTTGCCCCGTCAGCCTCAGGAAAAATATTAAACATGGAATGAACTGCAGTTGGTTGATCGTAAAACCATGTATCACCGCCTTCCATATAAAGATTGCCTCCGTTATTCAGATAATCTGCCAATAGCTGTCCTTCAAAAGAGGTCAATATATGGTTGTAACTGAAAATGCCAAGACATACAAAAACAGAAGTATAAGCACTTAGGTCAGCTGGGAAGCCGGTCATATATTCAACCGAAATGCCATTAGCTTCTATTGCTGTTTGCATTTCAGGACCACTGTTGTAATTACCATCCAAATCAATGATGGCAACAGATATCGTGTTGTTATTTTTTAAT
>JAIORT010000370.1 GCA_021107975.1 Bacteroidales bacterium
ATTCTTCGACCTTTCAGGACTCCTTCGCTTAATTCTCCTCCGACCTGAAAGGACAAGTAAACCTGCACGCAGTGGTCTGACGAATACGTTTATCCGGTTAAAGTTCTATTTATTATATTTGCATTTTTCAATTTAACCGTATATGTCGTTTTTTACATCCGTTAAATCTTTCCCGCGTACATTCTGGCTTGCTAATACTATGGAGCTGTTTGAGCGGTGGGCATATTACGGGATGTTTGCAGTATTATCCGTTTATCTTACCGATCCTGTTTCAAAAGGTGGATTAGGTTTCAGCCAGGAACAACGAGGAATAATGCAGGCAGTTGTAACCAGTATCCTTTACCTGCTGCCTATTATCGGTGGCGCCATTGCCGACAGGCTCGGATTTCGTAAAGTTTTATTAGCGGCATTTGTTACGCTGGCATCGGGATATTTTGCCATGGGGCAGTTTCATGCGTATGCACCTGTTTTTATTGCTTTCCTCGTTGTTGCTGTGGGTGGGGCAATCTTTAAACCTGTTATTGTTGCAACCGTTTCAAAAACAACAGCCAAAGGTTCTGACACACTTGGGTTCGGAATATTTTATATGATAGTGAATGTCGGAGGATTTATTGGCCCTTATGCAGCCTCAAAATTGCGTGATATTGACTGGCAATTGGTGTTTCTAATGTGTGCAATTGTAATCCTTATAAATCTTGTTTTGTTATTTTTTTATAAAGAACCTAAAACAAGAGATAAAAAGAAAAAAGAACCCTTATCGCAGACTATTAAACAAATCCTGAAAAATACCGCTATTGTTTTAAAGGATACGAAATTTGTATTATTTCTGCTGATCATTGTAGGATTCTGGACAATGTACATGCAGTTATTTTTTACGATTCCGGTTTATATTACCCAATGGATTGATACATCAGTAGTTTACAACAGGCTTGGGATTCTTAAAAATCTTATTGGTTTTGTTGATGATGGAACAGGGATAATCAGACCTGAAATGATGATAAATGTTCCTGCACTGACTATCATTATTTTCCAGGTAATAGTTTCAAGTATATTGACCGGTGTGAAACCGGTTAAATCAATGATAGTCGGTATAATTGTGGTTGCGGTTGGTATGTTGCAAATGTCATTTTATGTAAGCGGATGGTATATATTAATGTGTTTGGCAATCCTGGCTTTCGGTGAAATGGCAAGCTCGCCGCGAATACAGGAGTACATCAGCAGGATAGCACCAAAGGAAAAAGTCGCATTATACATGGGGTATAGTTTCTTGCCTCTTGCCGGTGGTAATCTGCTTGGCGGACTTTTATCGGGAAAGCTGTATGCTGAAATGTCGGATAAATATGTTTTTCTGCGGGATTATCTTGTGAGAGAAGGTATAGAGAAAATGGATCAGATAACAAATATAGATGATGCCGTTCTTTTTACACGTAGTTTGGATAAACTGAATATGTCTTCCGAACAATTAACAGATTTGCTCTACCAGACTTATGATCCGGGATCTATCTTTCTAATCTTCGGCGGGATTGGAATTGCTACTTCTGTTTTGTTGTTTTTATATAATAAATTCATCCTGACAAAGTAGCATATCTAATACTTCACTTCATCTTTTTTATGTAACATGAAAGAAAATTCTTGATACCTTTACAGGCTGATAATCAATCAAAATTTTAATTATGAAAAAATCAGATTTTTTGTTTTTTGCAGTTTTAACCCAACTTGTAAATAGGTATTCATCACTGTCTTATTACCAGATATTTGCGA
>JAIORT010000438.1 GCA_021107975.1 Bacteroidales bacterium
GGCGCTGCACCTGATGGTGAAGTAGAAGACTATGAAGTATTTATTGAAGAAGGACAAACAGGAATTAAATGGGAACAATTACCTGATTTATCACCAACAGGCATGGATGTTGACGCAACCTGGCAACCTGACGACCCTGACAACCAACCTCTAATTCTTGCAGATGATTTCGAGTGTACTGTAACAGGGAATATTACAGATATTCATATCTGGGGTTCCTGGCTGAATGACGAATTGCCGTTTTGGGAAGTTCCTGAAGCTGTTGAGTTTACATTCAGTATTCATTCTGACATTCCTGCTGGAGTTCAAGAACCTTGGAGTATGCCAGGAGATGTTCTATGGATGAAAACCTGGACTCCGACTTATGATGATGTTGAATGGATCAATTCCGGTCCGGAAGACTGGTATAATCCATCTCTGCCAATGTGGTTAGATGATAATCATACTATGTGTTTTAAATATAATTGTATTTTAGATCCAAGTGAATACTTCTTACAGGAAGGTACACCGGAAGAACCAATTGTTTATTGGCTCGATGTTCAAGCTGTTCCATTAGATCCAGATATGCCGTTTGTCCGTTTTGGCTGGAAAACCTCTCTCGACCATTGGAATGATGATGCGGTTTGGGGAATCGGGCACGAACCATTTATGGGACCTTGGAATGAATTGAGGTATCCAGATGGTCATGAATATTATGATGAATCTATTGACCTGGCATTTGTAATTACTACAGAAGAAGGACCACAAGATGAATATGATTTTGGTGATGCACCGGAAGGAAATGGTGCAATTGCTTATCCTACTGGTGTAACAGGTTTATTCCCAACATGTATTACTGTTGGTGCACTAAATTCTTATATACAACATGGATTCGGTGAAAACTGGGCTTGGTTTGGACCTATGGTTGATTTAGAAACTGATGGAAATGCCGGTGCTTGTCCTGGATGTTTCCCTGCTTATGATGTTGATGAATGTTTCAATGATGGAGATGCAGGACTTATTACTCCGGATTCTTACACAATTGATGCAACCGGTGCGGTGATCCCCTGTCCTGGAGCGACAGCAGGTTCATCACTTGGAATTATTTGCAATAATGCAACCTGGGGTGTTGATATTGATATTGATGTTACAAACACAATGCCTGTGGATGGATATGTAAATGTTCTAATTGATTGGAATCAGGATGGACAATGGCAAAATGATGCTACTACCCAATGTGCCGGTGTTATGACACCTGAACATGTATTAGTCAATTTTGGTGTTCCATCGGGTCATATAGGACCTCTCTCTGGTTTAATGCCTATAGGCTCATCTTTCCAGATCGGACCTAATATTGATTACGTCTGGGCACGATTCTCAATCACTGAAGCTCCGGTTACAACTGATTGGGATGGAAGTGGCATCTTTGAAGATGGCGAAACAGAAGATTACCTGCTTTATATTAAGGATGAAGAACCTGAAGAATTAGACTTCGGTGATGCTGCTGATCCAACGTATCCTACATTGTTAGCAAGCGATGGAGCCAGACATATCATAGATGGTGTAACCTATCTTGGTTCTCAAATAGATACGGAACCTGATGGTTTACAAGACCCAAATGCTCTTGGCGATGATAATAATAATCTTGACGATGAAGATGGTATTTTGTTCAGTCAGATTATACAAGGAAGTCCTGCCCAGATTACTGTTACTACCAGTACTGCTGGTTACCTGCAAGGCTGGATGGATTTCAATGCCGATGGTGACTGGGCTGACCCGG
>JAIORT010000569.1 GCA_021107975.1 Bacteroidales bacterium
TTTATTAACGAATCTTTTATAAGTCTAAAATTGGAATCTGAAAGGATATCGAAAAACGCTTTATCCTCTATTAACAGGTATTTGTTATTTTTAAAATCTACAGAATCGGTATAATTAATTTTGTATTCCGCTAATTTACAAACAACAGCCTCATACTCCTGCAAGGAATCAAACCAATAAAGGTCTTCATAGCATAAGTCATTTGGCAACCTGCTATTTAAACTATCAAGAAACAATTGGATGAATTCATTTTTCTTCTTTTTTGATAAAACATATTGAATACGATTTTCAGCAAACATTTTATTCGAATCAATATTCAGGTATTTTAATTGTTTTAGAGTATCATCTTTTAAATAATCGTATATCTCATTAAAATCAGGGTTTGGTTTGTAATAATATTGAAATAACTGTTTCTTCACATAAAAAGGTAATTCATCGGTACTGCAATTTTTTAAACGTTTAAAAAGCGAATCCAATGTACGAAATTCGTTATAGCTAAAAACAGAATCATCAAACATACCGGCAGTAAGTGCTGTTGTTTTATTATATAATGAGGAACCCGGAATTGTTTTTAATTTTTTCAAATTTCCGATAAAGACCGTAAGGTTACTCAATTGAATTTTATAATCGTCGTACCAGGCTGTATCCAATATCCTGCAATCACGATTTATCATCAATGCTAACATTTCTGCTTCATCTGTATCAATTACAGAATCACGGGCTACCTCTTTGTAAAGATATTCGTATTTATTCCGTGTAAATATCACATCTTTTATTTCTGTGTCAAGTAAAACAGAGAACAGAAGCTTGAGGCTTTCGCGGGCATTCTGTTTCGCCTGCTCCAATATCCCAGCCTCTATTGCCTGTGTTCGCAACTTTTCTTTACACCTGATTTTTACTTTTGTTGACTCTTCTAAAGGGTGTTTGATTTTTCCGGTAGCAACAATTAGTTCAAAACCTTTTATTTTTTTCTCAGGAATAAACCACGGGTTGATATCATAATTCAGAATTTGCGGATCGAAATCACGGAAATATATAATCTGCCTGTCCTTATTGTACCAAAAATTTTTATTATTAAAATTCCTGAAATTTATACCGGCTTTTACCCAGCCCCGCCCCACATAAATAATCTGCTTTTTAATCTTTTCCCGGTTTAAGCTGTCGGTACGCTGAACAACGTAATAATTTTCTATTTCTTTAAGAACTTCATTTATTTCATCATTTGTTTCCAAATAATCTGCCAAATCATTTCTCTCTTTTTTAAATAAATGCCATAATACTGCACTTTCGGTATCGGTATTAATTGATATATCATTATAATCAGCAATGTTATCGATGAGGGATTCATACAAATAATGTGAAACGACCTCAGGGAAATTCCTCGCAAACTTTCTGTCGATATTTCTTTTTTTTACCCGGTTCTTTAGAGAGAATAATTTTTTTCTGATAGTGTCGTCCTGCTCTTTTAAAAGGATAACCGATGAAATCAGGTCATTGTATAAATCGGCTGCATCAACAATTAACTCTTCTTTATCGAAATTATAAATCATTGATTCTTTCAGCGATTCGATAACCTCACCGTAATATTCTGCTGTGATAAGCTCGCCTATATCCCTGATACTTCTTAATGAAACCGGCGTATCCCTGAGTTTCGGGTCGCTGGAAAAAAAGTTAAACGGATCCCACAGCGAAAAAGCCACTATTAAGGCTGCAACAATAAGCCCGTCTAAAATTGGTTTAATATTTTTTATTA
>JAIORT010000459.1 GCA_021107975.1 Bacteroidales bacterium
TGAAACTTGAAACCACGATGAAATATGCTCCTTCGTCGCATTTCACGTGGCAAGCCTGAAACTTGAAACATGAAACACGAAACACGAAACTAATAAAAACATGTATAAACAAAATTTAAACCTGCTAATCCTTGAAGACAATCCTATTGATGCGAAATTGATAGTAACAAAACTTGAGAACGATGGTTTTGTATTAGAATGGAAAAGAGTTGAAACGGAAAAAGCATTTAGAAAAGCTCTTGCAGAAAAACCGGAAATTATTTTAGCAGATTATGAACTCCCTTTGTATGACGGCTTGTCTGCTATAAAATTGCAACAGCAAATAGCGCCGGCAATACCGCTTATCCTCGTATCAGGCATATCAGGCGAAGATATTGCAGTTGAATGTATGAAAACAGGGGCAATAGATTATGTTCTGAAAAACAGACTCTCACGATTGGGTTTTGTTGTAAAACGGGCATTAAAGGAAGCTGAAGCATACAGAGAACGCAAGAAAACAGAAGATGCTCTGAAAGAAAGTGAAAAAAAATACAGAACTTTAACTGAAAATCTTAATGTCGGGATTTTCCGAGATACGCTTGGACCAAAAGGTAAGTTTATTGAAATGAATCCCGCACTTATAAAAATATTCGGATATAAAAACAAGGAAGAAGTTCTTAAATTAAATGTTTCTGATTTATACCAAAATCCTGAAGAAAGAAAAAATTTCAACCGGCAAATTATAGAAAACGGATTTGTAAAGGATGAAGAGCTAAATTTAATAAAGAAGGATGGTTCAGCTTTGATTGGCTCTGTTTCTGCAGTTGCTGTTAAAGATAAAAACGGCAAGGTGAAACACTATGATGGAATTATTGAAGATATCACCGAGCGCAAGAAAATTGAGAAAGAACTAATACAAAAAAATATAGAACTAAATTCTTTCATTAATAATATTCCTGATATGGCTTGGCTTAAGGACAAGCATTCAAATTTTATTGTTACAAATAAAGCTTTTGGTGAAGCTGTAGGAATGGATCCAAAATATCTTATAAGCCAAACCTGTGAAGTGTGTTTCGGCAAAAAAGCAGCTAATAAATTCAAAAAGGATGATAAAAAAGTAATGGAAAGTAGAAAGCAGATAACAATTGAAGAAAGTATCAAAGACGCTCAGGGAAACACAATTTTTCTTGAAACAATTAAGTCACCTATATATAATAAACCAGGAGATGTTATAGGAACTGTAGGTATAGCCCGTAACATCACCGAGCGCAAGCAGGCAGAGGAAGACCTAAAACAATCGGAACAGAAGTACCGCACCCTGGTTGAAAATATTCAGGACGGTGTATTTTTTATCCGGGATAAAAAGCTAAAGTTTGTCAACAAGGCATTTGCCAAAATATCCGGCTACACAACAGAGGAAATTATCGGGATGGATTTCAGTGAGTTTGTCGCACCTGAGGATTTGTATATGGTTAAAGACCGTTACATCAAAATGATGGCAGGTAAAGATGTGCCAATGGAATACGAATTCCGCGGCATACGAAAGGAAAGTAACGAACGAACCATTGTTTATATGAACGTCGGACTCATCAACTTTCAAGGCAAAAAAGCAGCTCTGGGAACATTAAAAGATATCACGGAACGAAGAAAGATGGAGGAAGCACTGCGTGAGAGTGAAGAAAAATATCGTACTCTGATTGAAAATATTGAAGAAGGAATAGGAATTGTTGACGAAAACGAAAAATTTGTATTTGTTAACTTTGCAGCATC
>JAIORT010000146.1 GCA_021107975.1 Bacteroidales bacterium
ATGTTGAACTATAATTTACCCTGGCTCCCCGAAAGACCGGTAAAACCAAGGAGAACAGGAATTGCAATGGTGATGGATAAAGGTCTTAGTATAAGAGAAGCTGAGAACCTGGTTTCCGTTGCCGGACACCTGATCGATTTTCTCAAGCTGGGTTTCGGAACTTCGATGATTACAAATAACCTGAAAGAAAAGATTAAAATATACAGGGATAGTGGAATTAATGTTTATTTTGGAGGAACCCTTTTCGAAGCCTTTTTAATCCGCAATTTATTTGATGATTACAGGAAATATTTAGAAAAGTTTGGCGTGAATGCCGTTGAAATTTCGGATGGTTCAATGGAAATGGACAATCGGGATAAATGTGATTATATCAATAAGCTTTCGCAGGATTATATTGTTTTATCGGAAGTAGGTTCAAAAGATGCAGGTATTGAAATTTCAAACGGGGAATGGATATTACAAATGGATTCCGAACTTAAAGCCGGTTCATTCAAAGTTATTGCCGAAGCACGCGAAAGCGGAACAGTAGGTATATATAAAGCTGACGGAAAAGCAAACATATCACTTATTAACGATATTTCGGCAAAAGTACCATTGGATAGTATAATTTGGGAAGCCCCGATAAAATCGCAACAAGTATGGTTCATAAAACATTTTGGAGCTAATGTTAACTTAGGCAATATTGCCCCTGCTGAAATAATCCCATTAGAAACATTACGTTTGGGATTAAGGGGAGATACTTTTATGCAGTTCCTTCCGGATGATTTAAAACAAAGTTAATTCTAAGCTTAATAACCTCTGATGATAAATTATTTTTTTTTAGTACTGAAAGGCATCGTAATGGGTGCTGCAAATGTTATTCCCGGAGTATCGGGAGGAACTATGGCTCTTATAACAGGGATTTTTGAAAGATTAATTAATGCGATTAAATCTTTTAATATAAAGGCAGTAAAATTTTTATTTACACTAAAAATAAAAGAATTTGCCAAACACACCGACCTGTATTTCCTTATTTCTGTTTTTGCGGGTATTGCCATTGCTATTATTACCATAGCGAAGTTATTCGATTATCTGTTTACCGAATATCCGGTTTATATCTGGGCATACTTCTTTGGTTTAGTGCTGGCTTCGGTGTATTTTGTAGGGAAAAGGATAAATAAATGGACCATCGGAGTAATAATTATATTTATTGCAGGTACGGCTGTTGCCATAATAATTTCGATTCTCAATCCCGCAACAGAAAACAGCAGCGTTTTATATCTTTTACTTTGCGGAGTGGTTGCAATTTGCAGCATGATACTTCCAGGATTGTCAGGATCATTTGTATTAATATTAATGGGCAACTATCAGTTAGTTATGATTGATGCCGTTAATAACAGGGACCTGGAAATCCTTATACCGGTTGTTATTGGTGCAGCCGGGGGACTTCTTGCTTTTTCATATATCCTTTCGTGGGTCTTTAAAAAATTCAGGGATCAAACCCTTTCGTTACTCACAGGATTTATTCTGGGTTCGCTGAGCATTCTATGGCCCTGGCAAAAAATTTTCTACTTAAAAGATGCTGCCGGTGAAATCATCTTGAAAAAAGGAAAATCCATTGTGGAGCATTATGAAATGTTTATTCCCGATAGCTTTAGCACGGAAGTGTTAATAGCGATTATTATAGCCATTGCAGGGATTATCAGTATTTGGGCAATTGAAAAAGCCGCGGAGAAAAATAGTTAGTTGTTATCTGTTAATTGTTAT
>JAIORT010000049.1 GCA_021107975.1 Bacteroidales bacterium
TCATATTGAAAAAATTTTGAGATAAAGGTAGAAAATATTTTACTAACTTGGCAAGTTGAATCAAAGTGAAAAATATGATAAAAATTAATCACCCTATATTACGAACAGTAATCGCAATTTTATTAGGTTTGTTTGTATTGATACTCTCAGGTGTATTGATGCAGATGATTTCGGTTGAAACAGGTTTGTTCAAAAAACTACCTTTTATTGGGAAAGAATAATTCGTTTGCTGAAAGAATTAAATAGGGTTTCAATTTTCAAATAATAAATACCTTTATTAAACTTTGAAAGGTCTATAATAATGTTTTCCTGTTGAATATTATTGATATGGTAAATTATCCTTCCCAAAGAATTATAAATCCGAATATTGTCAACTGCATTATTTTTAATTTCAATATTAAGAATCCCGGAGGTGGGATTGGGATACACTTCAAAAATTTTAGCCATATTTTCTGCAATACTGCTTAATACATCCACATAAATTGTCTGAATTAAAGAATCGCTTCCGAATTCATTTGAAGCCACTAATGAAATATCATAATATCCGGCAATAGTGTAAATAATTTCTGTAGGATGTTGTATGGAAGAAGTACCTGGAGTACCGCCTTCGAATGTCCATTCCCATGATGTTGGATTATTTATTGACAGGTCGATAAAATCAATAATAGTTTCATTTGCATTCAATGTTGCTTCATAAGAGAAGTCAACTGTCGTTGCATAACCGGTATAAATATAATCTGTTTTTGTTTCTGTACTACTGCCATTTGTATTAGTAACAGTTAATGAAACCTCGTAAATTCCCGGTTCATTATAAAACACAGGTGGCGGAGATTGTAAATTAGAAGTTGAGGGCGAACCTCCTTCAAAAAACCACTCCCATGTTTCGGGACCGCCGGTAGATAAGTTTGTAAAAATTGTACTTTCTCCAACCGGAATGTACTGATTTTCTGCAATAAAATCGGCAACCGGAGCGGAGAAGTTTGTATTATCACCGGCATGAACTCCTATTCCTTATATTACTTCAGTAGTTTCTGCATTTACGATGTAGGCAACAATTTCACATTCATCCATGTTGTATTCATCTTCTGAATTGTCGAATGTAAATGATTTCTGAATGAAGCTACCTTGAGTTGTTGATTCGGTGATCGGATCACCCCATTGTGCAGTAAATGTTTCTCTGAAAATATGATTGTGGACATAATTTGTCGATCCTCCTGATTGTTGAGCAATCAGCCCACTTTCAGTAAAAAGCACATTAAGAGTGTTTTGATCTGTCATATTTGCGGTGTAGTAGATTTCCACAAGAATATCTAATTGTTTGGTAATTTCATCATAAGTAGTTGCAAGCCCTACATTAACCGCTGATGCTTCGGTGAGAAACTGATTTGTGTAATTAGCCCAAACTCTACCAGGATTATTTGTGAGTATTTGTGTTGCAACCTGATGACCTTGCGGGCAATTAGGACAGTGAACTCCTGTAAACTCCTCAAGAATTACATTTTTGTCTTGCGGGTTGGTACTTACATAAGTTTGAGAAAGAAGTGCCTGAATCGAAAAAACAGAAAAAAGAAATGAAAGTAAAATGAATTTTTTCATGATAAACAAATTTTAGTTTTGACAAAAATATATAGAAAATTTATTTCAAAACAGGTAATCAAAGCAATTTAAGTGATGTTGAAAGTTAAGGATATTGTGTGGGTTATTTTGAACAGGGTTAGCTGCGGTGTAAAATTCTTTTATTTCC
>JAIORT010000518.1 GCA_021107975.1 Bacteroidales bacterium
TTTCTATGAACAAAATTACAAAATTATTCAATATCAAATATCCCATTATCCAGGGTGGGATGATCTGGTGCAGCGGATGGAGACAGACTTCAGCGGTAAGTAATATATTTGTTGATGAGATTGTTGTAAAAACATCCACTTATGAAAAAGAATAAGGCTTTCACTTTTACACTTTTTTGTTTACTCTGTTTTGGAATTGCGTGCAGTAATAAATCAGAGATGATTGTTCCGGGTTATGACTTTATCCATCCAGCCTATTTGAATTTTGAATTTAAAAATTCATCTGACTCAATATATATCCACAGTTGGCATTGGAATTACATTCCAGGAGAGGAAGTTAAAACCGATTCCCTCTTGATTTTAGGCAATGGAAAAAAAATTATTAAAATAAATGTCAATAAACCCCAGATAGTCAAGTTTTATTTTAATGAAAAACGATTCGATTTCTTTTTAATTCCCGGTGATACAACTGATCTTAGGATTGATTTTTCTGAAAGCCTTGATTCTCTAATCCCTGAATTTACAGGAAAATTTGCCCTCATGAACCTTTATTATTTTGAAAAATCCAAACGATTTAATACATGGGATTTTTATAGACAACGTGCAGGGTTTACACAATCATCATTAAATGCAATTGAATTGGGTAAAAATAATGATGATCTGACTAAACTAGAATTACGTTTTTTAAATTATTTCATAGTGAAGAATACAAATCTTCCTAAATGGTTTCAAGACTATGAAGAACAAAGTATTGCTATACGGTCAGGTTACTTTAAAATTAACAGTATCTTCTATAGGAATTTTATAATGGGGATAGAGGATTCCATTCCTGAGGGTTATTATAATTTCATTGACAGTATTGATGTTAATTCCAAAGTTGCGCTTTTGACGGATAATTATTTCAGCTATTTATCTGATTTAACCTCCTATCAGTTTCGTTCTATTCAAGACAAAGGATTTGATACACTCAAAAAATTGAATCAGAATTATTATGATTATTTATTCAGGTTCATTTCAGAACTTAATGATGAAGCTAAAGAATTATATAGCCTCTACAATATATTTTTCTATAATAAAGTAAACTCAAAAGATGCAGGGATTATTGACACACTTAGAAAGAATATCACTACTCCAGAATACAGACATCTACTTGATTCATTTGATTTTAAAAATTCTCAGTTAGCTGAAAATATTACAGCTCCGGGTTTTTATTTACAGGATCGTTTTGGTAAATTTCGGACACTTAAAGAGTTTCAGGGGAAAACTGTGTTGCTGAATTTTTGGTCGACAAATTGTCTTCCCTGCCTAAAAGAGTTTCCTTATGAAAACACATTAGCAAAGGAATTGGAAAAATCCGATTTTCAAATGATTAATATTTGCATGAACAGTAATGTTGACATTTGGAAAACAAAGATCAAAGGTCACACGACTGGTATTATACATTTGTTTGCAAAAGATAATTGGAATAAAGTGTTAAAAGACAAGTATAAAATCTTTGGTTTTCCCACATTTATTTTGGTTGATAAGTTTGGCAATATCAGTAATGCTAATCCACCCAGACCAAGTAATCCAAAATTGATTGAAGAAATAAAAATGCTTTTAGAAAAGAATTAATGGCTAAATTCAACTTCGAAATATCTATTCTCTTTTTCATAATTATTGGATGTAAAAATTAAAGAATATGCTGATATTTGTACCGCAAATTTTTATCATTCAAGCATTCAAGCATTCAAGCATTC
>JAIORT010000907.1 GCA_021107975.1 Bacteroidales bacterium
ATATCTTTGTAATAAAAATAAATAAAAAATGATATTATGAGCGAACAAGTTATAAATCAAGAATTTAATACTTATTTTAAATTACTAACCAAAGATCAAAAAGAATCGATATTGCTTTTGATAAAATCATTTGTTAATCGAACTAACAGGATTAGTGTAGAGCAATATAATATTGAAATAGATGCAGCAGAAGCCAGAATATCTCAAGGGCTTTGTATATCCCATGAAGAAATTGAAAAAGAGTCAAAGGAATGGTAAAAAGAAAAAAATTGAAGATTATTTGGGATAAACATGCATCAGATCATTTAAAAGATATATATGATTATATAAGTGATGATTCTGTACAAAGTGCTCAAAAAGTAAAAGAAAAGATATTATCAACAATACGAAAGTTGCCAGATAATCCATATATGTTTGCAAAAGATAGGTTTAAAAAAAATAATACGGGAACTTACAGAGCATTTTCAGTATATAGTTATCGAATAGCTTACAAAATAACAGATGACTTCATTCAGATTCTGCGTATCAGGCATACTAGCAGAGAACCAATAGAATATTAGATTATTTACCTAATTCTTCGCAAAAAATCCAGGCATCTCGATTTAGAAATTATTTGGCTCCTAATTTGCGAAAGTTAAAAACTTTTTATGACAGGACTTTCCTTGTCGTTTCATTATGTATTTAACTATGGTAAAGCTTTTGTATATTTGCATACTCATTATGAACTATAGTATAAAACACCCATGACAAAGTAAATTTAACACACCTGTCTGCCGAGAGGGGCGAGCATGATTAATAAAGTTACTTTGCTTCTTTTTTCTTTGTTTCTTTGTATCTTTGCGCCTTTGCGTCTTTGCGTGAAATTTTTTAACATATGAAAACCAACCTAAAACTCTGTATTATACTTTTCATTATATTTCAATTTTTTTCTTATAAAATCCATGCTCAATATGTGCAAACAGACACAACTCAAGGTTTTGTAATTAATAAATTTATTGATACTGAAAATAATGAAGTAAGCTTATCAATTCCAGTTCCGCTTTTTTCCTGCCTTGTGGATGATTCTTTATACTCGTCAAAAAATATAGTATTGGACGATACAACAAACCTGTTTCATTTTACAAAAAATAATAAGATTAATGTTAGTTTTATTATTGATAGTCTGTTCTCGCCGGGAAACAAAACAGTTATTACTTTATCAAACAATACAAATGACACTATTATTATTGAAAATCTTATTCCTTTCGGGCAGTCGGAAGATAAAATTTATATTACCGGAACAGGTCCCTGGGCATTGGCAAGAACAAAGCTGTTCCGTCCCGGATTAGAACCGGTTGGTGTGATCCTTCCCGATAATGCCTGGGAAATGGGATATAGCTCATTTGAACTTAATGAAAAAAAATCTCTTTGTGCTATTGCAAGGAGAAAGGAAGTTAAAAATGGCAAAAAGAAACGCTATAAAACATTATTGTATCCAAACGGAAAAGTAAATTATGAAATATACCTTGACGGATTTTCAGGAGAATGGCAGAACGGGTTAAAGCTTATATTTCAGGAAAGATACCTGTATGATCTGGAAGAATTCAATGACACGCTTTATGAAAGAGAAGACCTGGAATGGATAAGACATGATTACCTGATGATACTGCAATTTGCCTGGGATCACAAGTTCTATGACCAACAATCGGGAGGATACAATTTCAAAGAGTTCCTCAAAGCAGGGAAGCAATTATTCGG
>JAIORT010000445.1 GCA_021107975.1 Bacteroidales bacterium
TTTACAAGCGCAAACAGCAACAGTTGAATTACCCGAAATTCCGTATCCTGGAGATACAGTAACAGTACCTACAACTATAACACAACTTGATAATTCTATATTGATTATCAATTTTTATATTTTTTATGATACGGCAGTATTAACATTTGTATCAGCTAGCTTCCCTACACCTGAATTTCCACAAGCAGAATGGACTATAAGTGTTGGAATCGGCTATATAGGCTTTAACTGGATGGGTTCTGATTTCCTGCCGGAATTTCCAACTATACCTGCCGTAATGTGTGAAATCAACTTTATATATTCAGGCGGAGGTACACCTTTAACCTGGGATACAACAGGTATTTTTTATCCTCCTCCTTTTACCGTAACATTTATAGACGGTTGTGTTGGATATGCCTGTTTAAATAATCTCTGGACAGGTAATATAGATAATAACTGGGATAATCCCAGCAACTGGAGTAAAAGTTCAGTACCGGTAGCAGAAGATGTAGAAATTCCTGATGTAGGCAAAGCAGCGTTCCCTGTTATTTATTTTCCGGGAGCATTAACCGGTTCCTTAACTATTTATCCAAATGCTTCCCTGACAATTGCTCCGGGTGGTGATTTAACAACTAACGGACTGTTTACAAATGACGGACTATTCTTAATTCAAAGTGATGAAAACGGTTTGTCAGGATCATTTATCAATAATGGTGGTATAGCAGGTAACGGAATTTTTGAATTCGACCGTAATATTACAAATAGCACACCAGTTACAGACCCAACTGCATGGCATTATATATCATCTCCGATAGATGGGTTTACCACAGACTCAATCCCGGATTATTTTGTAAATATCTGGGACGAAATTATTGGTTTGTGGCAAAACATCCAGGGAACAGTGCCATGTACTCCGGCATCTCCGCCAATACCTTTAAACTCAATGGAAGGGTGGAGTATAAAACTGGATCAGGATTATATAACAAATTGTGGTTTCGGAACAGGAGAGCTTATTGAAATGATAGGACCATTTACAAATATGCATACCGGACCTTACAACATACTATTTACCTATACTTCCGGAACCAACTTTGCAGGATGGAACCTGCTTGGTAATCCGTATCCTTGTACAATTGATCCTCTTGCTATAACATGGGATCCGAATTTGAATCAGTCGCTTTATTTTTGGGATGGAAATGTAAATAATTATTTCACATGGGCAGGGGGCGTTGGTCCCAATATTCCGCCTACACAGGGCTTCTTTGTCAATGCTTTTGGAGATGGTACATTTATCCTTACCGGAGAGGAACGTATCCATGATAACGAAAACACATGGTTTAAATCAGATATTGAAAACCTGCTGACTTTAAAAGCTTCTGCTAATGGAAATGACTATTATGATTTAACTCATATTCGATTTCTTGAGGAAGCAACATCTGAATTTGATAAGGAATGGGACGCTTATAAACTTTTTTCAGGCGTTCCGGGAGTGCCACAAATTTACACTTCAACAACAAATGATATGTTGTCAATTAATACTCAGTCCGTAACTCCATCCGTTCCATTAGCATTTACTGCCGGGCAATCCGGTACTTATACAATAGATGCTATTGAAACAAGCGATTTTTCTAATGTTCTGCTTGAAGATTTGTTTACAGGCATTCTCATTGACCTGCTTATTAGTTCTTATACTTTTGATTATACAGCCGGTGATGATCCTGACAGGTTCATAATTCATTTTACTCCG
>JAIORT010000238.1 GCA_021107975.1 Bacteroidales bacterium
TGCGTCTCTGCGTTAAATTTTAAACACATGAAACATCCATGGCAAGGCATCCCGCACGTGCGGGATTGACACAGAGGAAAATGATTAAAGGAGTTTCTCTGCGTCTTTGCGTCTCTGCGTTAAATTTTAAACACATGAATAATCATACAACAAAAATAAAGATAGAAAACCTGGACCTGTTTATCGGAAAGAATCACATTTTAAAAAATATCAATGCGGAAATTCCAAAAAACAAGTTAACGGTAATTCTGGGACCTTCCGGTTGTGGAAAAACAACGCTTTTAAAATGCCTGAACCGCCTGATGGACATTTATCCTGATGTAAAGGTTAATGGAAATATTTTTATTGATAGCCAGGACATTTTACATACAAAAAATAATCTGAATGTTCTCAGGCAACGCATGGGCTTGCTTTCACAGCAACCCTATCCTCTACCCATGAATATTTACAGGAACATAACTTACGGTTTACGCATAAGCGGCAGGAGAAAAAAGAAATTTTTAGACAAACGTGTGGAGCATTATCTAAATATGGTAAACCTGTGGGATGAGGTAAAAGACAGGCTGAAAGAACCTGCCTCGCGACTTTCAATCGGGCAGCAGCAAAGGCTTTGCCTTGCAAGGGGATTAGCAGTTGATCCTGAAATAATCCTTGCCGACGAACCCACTTCCGCTCTTGACCCTATTTCGAGTGAGGCTATTGAAAAAAAATTCACGGAGCTTAAATCAAGATACACCATTGTAGTAGTTACCCACATATTAAGGCAGGCAAAGCGTGTTGCCGATAACGTAATCTTTATGTATCTTGGCGAAGTGATTGAACAGGGTCCTGCTGAGGAAATATTTAATAATCCTAAAGAGAAAAAAACAAAACAATTTATAAAAGGAGTTTTTAATTAGAGTCCCAACCCTACGAGGGTTTAAAACCCTCGTAGGGTTAATTTAAAATAAGTTGAAATGAAAAGTACAGCTATTACATTATTACTGTTATTAATCGTCAAAATCGGGCTGTCTCAATTATTGATTGATGCTGAAATCAGGCCGAGAGGCGAATACAGGTACGGATATAAATTACTGCCTGAACCGGATGTAGTTGCAGCGAATTTCATCAGCCAGCGAACCCGTTTGAATTTCAAATACTCACATTCGCGGTTCAATGTCGGTATAAGCCTTCAGGATGTCAGGGTGTGGGGCGATGAACAATTGTACTCTTCTACCGGAGTGTTCGGGGATAAAGCCAGTATTGAAATGAAAGAAGGGTGGATAGAATTACTTGCAGGTAAACACAATGCCTTTAAATTAGGAAGGCAGTTTTTCTCTTATGAAGATGAAAGACTAATGGCAAGGCGCAACTGGAACCAGAATGCGATTACTTATGATGCCTTCCTTTATAAATTCTCAAAAAATGATTTGAAGCTGCATGTAGGACTGTCTGTCAACAACAATAAAGAAAATGTCTTTGGCGGGGATTATAATTTATATGATGAAATTATTTATCTCGATACCGTTACAAATACCCTGATAACGCAAAAAGTAAGTATAAGCAGCAGGATACAATCGCTTAATTTCCTGTATCTCTCAAAAGCTTTGAATGAAAGAGCTCATTTATCCTTTTTTGCGCTGGCTACAGGATTTCAGAAACCTGATACAAAGGGCACCATTTACATCAAAGGAACTTATGGGCTTTTTTTTAAATACTCACCGGAAAAATTCGGAAT
>JAIORT010000886.1 GCA_021107975.1 Bacteroidales bacterium
GTCAATCACATTTCAGAAATCTATCTCAAGATTAAGCTGTTCTTTTAATTTTTTTAGCGCCGGATTTTTCTCAGCCATCCGATTAAACTTCTCTTGAGGCGTGTATGGTTTGTCATTCGGGGCATGTTCTACAACTCTAACATTTAACTGAACCTGGTAATTATTTAGTTCCTTTCTTAAAAACCCAAGTATTTCCGATTTCCTGTCTTTGAGTTCATTTTCCTGAACCTTGTTGTCAACCGTCAGTTCCACTATGTTATTCTCTTTTAACTCAGGTTTTCTTCTTGTAAGCGTAATGTAATAGTTCTTATCTGTTTTTTTTGTTTCAGCATAATTATTCCACAAGCTTTCTAGTTGTTCGCTGCTAAATTTTTCAGCCGGTTTATTATTTAAGTCTTCTTCTGCTATCTTTTCTTTATTTGATTTCTCTTTTATATGGTTCTTAATAGAAATTGTTCGCGTGGCGGAAGCGCTTTTGTCGGGTACCTTTTTTTCATAAGGAACTTTCGATGGTTCATTAATTACACTTTTCTTTTGGGTGTATCCGGTTTTATAAGGCTCTTTGGGTTTTTCAGGAATATGTAATGACATTTTATTATTTTGAGCGTCATCTGAGGCACTAACCGAACACATTTGCATTAAAGCCAGTTCAAGATGAAGTTTTTTATTGTTGCTCGTCTTGTAGTCAATGTCACATTTATTGTTGATGTCGAGCATTTTTAAAAGTAACACCAACGAACAAAGGGCAGATTGCTCCTGGTATTTGCTTTTTATACTACCACCCACCTCGAGCAGCTTTATAGTTTCAATATCCTTGCATACCAACAGGTCTCTTAGGTGCTCTCCAAAACCTATAATAAAATGTTGTCCGTCAAAACCGTTATCAATAATTTCGTTAATTATCAGGAGGGCGCTCCGAATATCACCGTTTACAATTGATTCTGTTATTTTAAAATAATAATCGTAGTCGAGGACATTCAGATTTTCAATTACATTTTTATATGTGATGTTTTTACCTCCAAAACTAACAATCTGGTCAAATATGGAAAGCGCATCACGCAAGGCACCATCCGATTTTTGAGCGATGATATGCAAGGCGTCGGGTTCGGCAGTTACACCCTCCTGTTCGGCAACATAAGCAAGGTGCCTGGCAATATCATCAACGGTTATTCTTTTGAAATCATATATCTGGCAACGCGAAAGAATAGTCGGGATGATCTTGTGCTTTTCGGTGGTTGCCAGGATGAATTTTGCATAATCGGGAGGTTCCTCAAGGGTTTTGAGAAATGCGTTGAATGCGGCTTGCGATAACATGTGTACCTCATCAATAATGTAAACCTTGTATTTCCCCACTTGTGGCGGTATTCTTACCCTGTCAACAAGGTTCCTGATGTCGTCAACAGAATTGTTGGAAGCGGCATCTAGTTCATGGATATTGAAAGAAGCCGATTGATTAAAAGAGACGCAGGATTCACATTGATTGCATGCTTCTAAATTTTCAGAGATGTTTTTACAATTGATTGTTTTGGCAAGTATCCTTGCACAAGTGGTTTTTCCAACCCCTCTCGGACCACAAAATAAAAATGCCTGTGCCAGATGATTGTTCTTTATTGCATTTTTAAGAGTTACCGTAATTGATTTTTGCCCGACAACGGTGTCAAAAGTCTGCGGTCGGTATTTCCTTGCTGATACTATAAAGTTTTCCATTCGGTTT
>JAIORT010000942.1 GCA_021107975.1 Bacteroidales bacterium
TATCAAGATAATCACAAAATTACTGATTTGTTAAAATTTTTATGAATAATGCAGGATAAGGATTGTCTCTTCGGCAGTCCTTTTTTTCTTTCAATCTTGTTATATTTGCAAAAACTGTTTATGGAAACTATAATACCTCTTATCTCATTAATTCTCGGTGTTGCCCTTAGTTGGTTCATCATCAGGCAGGTCAATAAAAGAACAAAGATTGACCTTTCTGCTTATGATAATTTGCTGAAAAAAAAGGAAATATTTGAGTTTAGAATCAATGGTCTGGAAAAAGAAATTAATAAAAAAGATGATGAAATTAAAATAATTAAAAATGAACGGAAATCTTTATCGGAAGATATTTCAAACGTAAAATCATTTTTAGCATCTTCAAAAACACTGATTGATGAGAAAAACAAGGATATTGAAGAACTTAAAATTGAGATAATTGATATTAACAGCGAAATTAAAGAATTAAGAGAAGAACTGAATAAAAGTAAATCAGCATTTATCAGTTCAGAAGAAAGAAATAAAAATCTCACCGAAAAACTTCAAACACAAAAAGAAGAGATTGAAAAGATTGGTGAAAAATTCAGTAATGAATTTAAAGTGTTGGCTAATTCCATTATGGATGAAAAAAGCAAAAAATTTACTGAGCAAAACAGAATAAATTTAAAAACATTATTGGAACCACTTGATGAAAACATTAAAGAATTCAAAAAGAAAGTAGAAGAAACATACGATAAGGAATCTAAACAACGGTTTTCATTAGAATCAAAAATAAAAGAACTTGTTGAATTGAACCAACAGATCAGTGAAGAAGCACACAATTTAACACAGGCATTAAAAGGATCTTCCAAAACTCAAGGTGATTGGGGCGAGATGATATTGGAAACTATTTTGGAAAATTCAGGATTGGAAAAAGGCCGTGAATTTTTTGTGCAAGAATTTTTAAGAGATGAGGCAGGAAACACCATTACAGGAGCTGACAGAAAAAAAATGCAACCCGATGTATTAATTAAATATCCCGACGGAAGAAACGTTATTGTTGATTCAAAGGTCAGTTTAACAGCATATGAAAGATATATGACTGCAGAAACCGGTGAAGAACAGGAGAGTACCGTAAAACAACATGTACAATCAATTAAGAAACATATTGACGAGTTAAGTGCCAAGAACTATGACAATTATACAGATTCTCTTGATTTTGTTATGATGTTTATACCTGTTGAACCGGCATACTTTTTAGTTATGAAACATGATTCAAGTATTTGGAATTATGCATATAAAAAGAAAATTTTACTTATCAGCCCGACAAATCTTATTGCTGCATTAAAACTTGTTGCTGACCTGTGGAAAAGGGAACATCAAAACAAAAATGCCTTTGAAATAGCTGAACGAGGCGGTAAATTATATGATAAATTTGTAAGTTTTGCTGAAAACATGGTGGATATTGGAAGTAATATTAACAGAGCACAAAAAAGTTACGATACAGCATTAAATCAATTACAAGACGGAAAAGGAAATCTTATAGGGCAAGTTGAAAAATTAAAAGAACTTGGAGTTAAAGCACAAAAAACAATACCTCCGAGTTTACAAAGCGGAGATTAACCCGCATTATTCACCGACCCATCCTCTGTGTTTGCATAATTGTCTGAACAACAGACTACTACATTCAAAAAATTGACAAATCTCAACACCCAAATTTGGGGTGCTTGCAATTAT
>JAIORT010000482.1 GCA_021107975.1 Bacteroidales bacterium
GATTCTAAAATATTATCTCTTAATAAATCTATGTGATACATTTTGGAACCTTTTTCAGTTTTTCGTACTAAAATAATATCATCCCTTTTTGCAAAAGTTGTCATGTCTCCTGCAAGGCTTATTACTTCAAAAATATTTATTCTATCCTGGTAAATTTTATATTGACCCGGTCTTTCAATCTCACCAACTATTGTAATATTATAATTAACCAATTTTACAATCACCGTGGTCTCCCTAACATATTTATCAATCTGATCCTGGATTATCTCTTTTGCTTCTTCTATGGTTAAACCCTTTACATACAATTTTCCAATAAACGGCAATTCAACAAACCCTGAATCATTGACTAAATAACTATTCAGGTATATCGCTGCATCGTAATAAATATTTCCTCCTGATGTTGTACCACCTCCCAAATTGAAAAACTGAGATAATTCCTCGTCTATACTATAAACCTGAACATATAAATTATTTCCGGGTTGAAGTTTAAAGTCTAAATACTGTTCACTAAAAAATTTAGTTTTTGTCGTATCTTCTTTTGTTTGAAGATAAATTTGCTTTTTAATCGGCACACAGGATGTAAAAATGGCGAATAATATAACAAACCCTGATAATACCTTTAATATAAAATTTACTTTTTGCATTAGCTTTTATTATTAGAAAACTTTTATTTTGAAAACGAGGTGCAAAAGTAAAGTATTTTCTTAGAATTGTAAAAATATTTTTAATTCATTATTTTTGCCCAAAATTTTTATATGTTTCTTGATTTACAATTAACATATAACTTATAACAGTTAACTTACAACTATTAACTAAAAATCACTTATGAAAGCTTATATTTTTCCGGGGCAGGGCGCCCAGTTTGTTGGAATGGGTAAAGATTTATATGAAAAGTCAACCCTTGCAAAAGATTTATTTGAAAAAGCAAATATAATATTGGAATACCGGATAACAGATTTGATGTTTGACGGAACCGATGAAAATTTAAGGCAAACAAAGGTAACGCAGCCTGCTATTTTTCTGCATTCTGTAATTATAGCCGGAGTAATGGGAGAGGAGTTTAAACCCGAT
This sequence comes from Bacteroidales bacterium, assembly GCA_021107975.1. Lineage (GTDB taxonomy): Bacteria > Bacteroidota > Bacteroidia > Bacteroidales > JAADJA01 > JAADJA01. The sequence goes on from JAIORT010000482.1 coordinate 1,072, forward strand.
ATGGTAGCCGGGCATTCATTGGGTGAATTTTCTGCGCTCGTTGCTAACAAGGCTCTTTCGTTTGAGGATGGATTAAAATTGGTTTATGCCCGTGCCATGGCAATGCAAAAAGCCTGTGAAACAGAACCGTCAACTATGGCTGCTATTATTGGGCTTGAAGATAAAACGGTTGAATATATTTTAAAAGATATTAATGAAGTTGTTGTCCCTGCTAACTATAACAGTCCCGGACAGCTTGTAATTTCCGGTTCGGTAAAAGGGATTGAAATGGCTTGTGAAAAACTGAAAGAAGCCGGCGCACGAAGGGCATTGCCTTTAAAGGTTGGGGGCGCTTTCCACTCTCCTTTTATGGAACCAGCAAGGGTTGAGCTTGCCGAAGCAATCAATAATACAAAATTCAGCGAGCCGATTTGTCCTGTTTACCAAAATGCAACCGCTATGGCAGTTACTGACCCGCATGAAATCCGGGAAAACCTGATTGCACAGTTAACCTCACCTGTTCGCTGGGCACAAAGTGTTGAAAATATGATTACCGACGGAGCTACTACTTTTATCGAGGTCGGACCGGGAAATGTTTTGCAGGGATTGGTTAAGAAAATCAATAAGGAAGTTGAAACGTTAAGTGCTTCGCAA
>JAIORT010000397.1 GCA_021107975.1 Bacteroidales bacterium
GCAGCAAATCAAATAATTGCCCAGCCGTGTTTACGTCCGATAATTTCGCATGGCGGTTATGCTGCGGATGGAGTAAAAAGAGCCGTCATCTGGGCGAATGATACAAAACTCACAGGCAAGTTTGAATTGATTGACGCACTTAACAATGTTCAGCATCCTGACCCGCAGCCTGTTGTTTACACTGGTGATTTAATAGAAACAGACAATCATATCTGGGGCGGAAATAATTACATAGCTGATTTCTCGGATTTTAAAAAAGAAGGGCTTTATTTTGTCCGACTTAAAGTAAATGAAACTAAGGAAATATCCGATTCTTATGTTTTCCCGATTAAGAAAGATATTTATCTCGACCTTGCAACAAAAGCTGCTAAATGGTTTTACTACCAGCGTTGCGGAACTGAAGTGGAAGGTTTTCACAAGGCATGTCATACCGAAGATGCTATTATCAAAAAAGATGGGACAAAGGTTGATGTTACAGGCGGTTGGCACGATGCGGGCGATTATGGTAAATGGATGTGGGGCGGAAGCATGGGCTTATTCGGACTTACGACATTTCAAAATGATTTTGGTTCGGAACTTACGGATACTCTCGAAAATATGCCAAGATATATAAATGAAATTGCATGGGAGGCAAAATATTTTTGTAAAACTTATTGGGATGGTGAATTTCATCCTGGTTTCACTTCCAATTTCGAAAATGTTTGTGTTTGGATTGGTGCCCCCGAAAATGAGCCGCCACGGGTGGTTTCTGAAAAAGAATGTATTGAGAATAATTATGGAATCATAAGGGGTGCTGCAATATGTTTACCCGGGCTTGTCCTGGCAAGAGCAGGACGATTGCTTTTGCCATACAATAAAGAACTTGCGGAAAAATGCCTTGCTATTGCCAAAGATGTTTTTGACAGGGCAAGCAAGATGGAGAACCCTAATCTTTATTATATCGAATCGGGGCTTTTACAGATTGATTTGGAACTTTATCAAATTTATAAAGATGAAAAATATTTGAAGGATGCCGAACAAAGAGTTAAGAATATTCTTGAATTACAGGATAAGGATGGTCTGTTTTACTCAGATAATGCCAGGACTACGAAAGTTATAGAACCGAGAATGCATCTGCCTGCATTATATGAATTTATAAAGCGAAACCCCGATAGCGAATTGGCACCTGAAATAAAAGAGGCATTTAAACTTTGGGCTGATTATTCCATGCAATTTGCAAATTTATCTCCTTTCGGGCAAATTGGCGGAATAGCAAAAGACGGAAGCGTAAGAAATATTGTACCGCATACTAACAACAGGAAAATGGGAGATGTTGCATGGGCGCTCGCAACCACTGCTATTTTATTGGAAGACACAAAATATCTTGAAGCTGCTGAAAATCAAATTCAGTGGATTATCGGTTTTAATCCTGCGGATGTTTCAACAATGTCGGATGTAGGCAAAGGTCCAGGCTGTTACCATCATCGTTATAGTTTCACCGAAGGCGGCAGGAGTGGTGTTGTCCCCGGTGGAGTGATGATAGGTATTAACCCCGGAAACGGTGGAATTCTTGAACTTGGCGATATTACAAAGAATTTTATAATAGCAGAAGTTCCATTAGATTACCCGATTTTTGATACGGGCACCTGGGGCTGGACTTATGCATATAAAACCAGTGAATACGCCTGCTCCAAAAATGATTCATTCATCAGGGG
>JAIORT010000023.1 GCA_021107975.1 Bacteroidales bacterium
GATGATATTATCGCAGTTGACGCACGGGTTGTTATTGACAAACATCCTAAGAAAAAGCAACATCTTATCATCAGCACATATCCAAGTAAATATGTGAAAACAGTAAAACTGAAGGATGGGGGCGAGGTCTTGCTCAGACCAATAAAGCCAGAGGACGAGTACCTGTGGCTTGACATGTTCAAAACTTTTTCCGAAGAAACAGTAAGATACCGCTTTTTCAGAATTATAAAGGACACACCACATGAAATGCGAACGCGATATTGCAACATTGATTATGATAGAGAAGTTGGAATAGTAGCTGAAATAGAAGAAAATGGCAAACGACGATTTCTAGGCGTAACAAGAATTATTCTAACTCCCGGGAGAAACGACGAGGCGGAATTTGCCATGGTGGTGAGCGACGAATGGCATCGACGTGGACTGGGCTCAGAGTTTGTTGATCATACCATAGACATTGCCAAAGATAAAGGCCTAAAGAAAATTAATGGTGTCGTATTAAAAGGCAATGTACCTATGATTTCATTATGTAGGGAGAAAAAATTCAAGATAACTGACGGAGACCCTGGAGAATACAAAATAGAATACGATCTATGAGACGAACTTTTTTCGATATTTTATCAAGCATATGACTATCAAAGAATAAGTTAGTACTATCCTTTGTCGTAGGAAAACAAATCAATCCACAATCTGACCTTTAAATAAAACAAAAATCCCCTGTTTAAGATCATAAAATATAAAAAATAGAGAATTAGGAAGACTCTTTAGTCTCCCCAGATACAGAACTTTATTAATTTCTATCTAGAAAGTGTTCTGATTGTATTGCTGTTGTTGGGTGTTCTGATTGTATTGCTGTTGTTGGGTGTTCTGATTGTACTGAGTGGTGTTCTGCTGGTCCCAGAATCCTTTCAATTCATCTAAGGTTTTGTCAAGTATTATGGTGTCCGTTACAGTGGCTAGGAAGTTAGGCGGTATTGGCCACAATGTATTGTATGGCATTTTCCAGGTATCACACAAATATGGATCCAACAATACTCCATAGTTCTTGTATGTTCCGTCACTCTCTGTCCAAGTATAGAAAGTTCCAACTCTGGAATGATTTCTGTCATAAACGGGTTTTTCAACCAATTCATCTGTTGGGCAGGTCGTGGTGCCGAAATGAACTGCCTTGTTCCAAAAACGACCTAATTCTTCCGTTGTTTTGTTTAGATATACGCGGTCGTCGGTGTGTTTTATGTAGTCGCTGTATATTGGTATCAGCTTGCATGTTCCTCTGAACCATGTATCTCTGGTATTGTCATAGGTTTTTATACCAAAGAAATATCCAGGGTAGTCCTGATTCCAGCTGTTCCATGTTTTGTCTATTGTTCCAACAGTGTTTCCATTTACGTCAACAACTTCTTTTCCAACTAACTCATGTGGGTTATTAACTTTCATCTCACATCTCTCCTAGTTTTAAGTCTAGCATATACAAAGCCATATATAAAATATCCTATTTTTAATAGGTTTAATAGAAAATCGTCTACCTTAGGATTCCCCATTATGATAATAATTTTATCTTTTGAAAAACTATTAAATCATATGCATCGCTTTAGAGAGATTCAAGAATCAACACGTTTAAATTTCTCTGTTCAAATCCCACTCAACTATCAAATAGTTCTATCATTTCTTTCATAGATGTATACCATTTCTC
>JAIORT010000812.1 GCA_021107975.1 Bacteroidales bacterium
TACTAATGTTTCGCACTTGATTGATTAAATTGATTCTTAATTATTTAAAAAAACATCATTTTTATTTATCTGTTAGTTTTCAGTTAATTATCATATTCCATTTATAAATTAAGCAGCATTAGAGTATTCTGATTCTTCTGATTGTGCTATTAACATACAAATTTTATTATATGCTTTTTCATTATTGAATATTTTCTCCATCAATCTCATTTCATCAACATCATCAAACAGGTCTTCAATCAATTTTAATAATTCCAGTAACAAACCCCATAATCGTTCACTTAACCTGATTTCAAATACTTCTACTTTTGCCTGTCTGAATAATGCTCCTTTGGACTCGTACTTATCAAATCTATATCTTAATGTCAACAATATGTATTGGATTAATGTTATTGTTGTTTCAGCAACTTGTCCGTCAAAATCACTTGCCTGGCATTTCCCCAAGCCCAGTAACTGTTTACTCTCTTTGAAAAAGACTTCAATGGTCCATCGTATTTGATATATTTCCACCATCCTCAAAAAGGAAATTTTCATATCTGTTGTCAGGAAAACCTTCCATTTACCATTCTTACCTTGTCGAGAAAAAAACAATTTTACCGGCATTCCATTAAATAACACTTGTGCTTCAAGGTAATATAACCTTGCCTTGCGGCATCGTTTGGGTTTGCCTAACATGTTCCTGATTTGGCTGTAAGTGTAAGGTTTGCCCAAATATTCAAATTTTGCCCTGGCTATCTTATACATACCTATCAGATGAACCGTTTGTTTCTTTACTGCCCTGACTGCTTTTATAAATGCTTCGCAAGTAAACCAGCTATCCATCAGAACATAATCTACTCTAAACCCTTTTGATATTGCTCTTTTGAACATTTGTAAAGCACTCTCCACTTTTGAGAGGTCTAATTCTTTTATCCTTCCTTTGCCAGGCGAACCTACCTGTCTTTTTTTTCTGAATTGTTTTTTTAAAATTCTTTTCAGTAATCCGTAAGGCTTGTCTTTATTCTTACCTTTTTCCCTATGTAACGAGAAATCTATTGGGATAAAAGAAAATCCATCCCAATACCCCATTAATAAAAGTTTAAATCCAAGTACGCTTCTGTTGGTAACATGATCCCAAACTTTACCTATCTTTTCTATTAGTTTCCCTGTTTTGGATAACATGCTATCATCGATTATAAGGCATTTTATTTCATCGGTATTTTCTGATTTGCTCTTTACTGCTTTTACAAACCTGCAAGCAAATAACCATAAAATATTACGCCAGTTAATCATGCTGTTATTCTTTAACCGGTAGAAGGTATCTTTGTGGGCTTCTACTGTTTTACTCCATTTGCTGCTTGTCAAAGAACTTATACTATTTTCCCCAATAAATGGAAGAGCTATTAATATTGAAAATAGTGATTCAAAATTATAGCCTCTTAGCTTTAACTTATTTAAGCTTTTTATTAATCCTGTAAATTTGAATGCTCCGAATAATTCTATTATAAAATCGAGTTCTAACCATCTATGGGTAAATCCGTTTTTTAATTCTGATATTTTTTTTATACTTTTGTTTTGCAGCATGGTGTTATGTTTTGAAATACATGGTTAAATTACTACATATTAGTTTTTTAACCAAACATTCATGCTGCTTTCTTTTAACTATTTAATGTTAATAATCTTTGTTTTATATTTGTGCGAAACATTTGTA
>JAIORT010000137.1 GCA_021107975.1 Bacteroidales bacterium
CTTAGCCTCAGCCTCATTTTTTTGTTACTTCTACGATTTTTGATGGTTCAATGTTTGCATTCCGGATGGCAACCTGCTGTGCCACGCTCTGCGCCAGTTCAAGGAAGGCTTTAGCAATGGGAGTGTCGTCTTCCAATGCAACCGGGCTTCCCTCATCACCCGACTCACGAATGCTTTGTATCAGAGGAATTTGTCCTAATAATACAATATTGGCATCTTCAGCTAATTTTTTACCGCCTTCTTTTCCAAAAATATAATACTTATTATCAGGCAATTCAGCCGGAGTAAACCACGACATGTTCTCAACCAAACCAAGGATAGGTACATTTATTTCCTTTTGTGCAAACATACTGAAAGCTTTTCGGGCATCAGTCAGTGCAACTTCCTGAGGAGTGGTTACTATAACTGCTCCTGTAACAGGCAAGGTTTGAACAAGGGTTAAATGAATATCGCCGGTTCCCGGAGGCAAATCCACGATAAAGTAATCCAGTTCGCCCCATTCGGTATCGTTTATTAATTGGTTCAAAGCTTTGGTTGCCATGGGACCTCTCCATATCAATGCTTGTGAAGGATCAACGAAGAACCCGATGGAAAGCACCTTTATGCCGTACTTTTCAATAGGAATTATTTTGGTTTTTCCATCTACTTCTTTACCAGCAGGATGTGCATTTTCCAAATCGAACATTAACGGAACGGAAGGCCCATAAATATCAGCATCCAGCAATCCGACCTTTGCTCCGGTTTTTGCAAGTGATACTGCCAGGTTAGCTGCCACGGTTGATTTACCCACACCGCCTTTCCCTGATGCTACGGCAATAATATTTTTTACTCCCTTGAGCATTAATTCCGTTTCCTTTCTTCTGGTTGTAACAGAAGATTCAAAATTCACTTCTACTTCAATATTTTTATCCACATACTTGTGAATAGCATCGATGCTATCCTGTTTCATCTTATTCTTCAGCGGACAAGCCGGGGTAGTCAGAATCAAATCGAAACTAACTTTATTCCCTTCTGTTTTAACATTCCCTATCATGTTTAATGTTACCAGGTCTTTCTTCAGATCAGGGTCATCTACATGTTTCAGTGCATCCAGTATTTGTTTTTTTGTAACTGTCATTTTTTATTTTTATTTAGAACCTGCAAAAATATTCAAAACTATTTAAATACAAACCATTAAAAAAATTAGTGTAAATTAGTGTAATTCGTGTCAAAAAATTCATTTGCGAATTAGCGGCTAAAAATACAAACAGATGAAAATTGTCGAAAAATTAATCCTTTTCATCAACAATCAAAAATATATCCTCATCATCACGCTTCATCAGGTATTTTTCACGGGCAAATTTTTCGAGGCTATCAGTATCGGTCTTTAAACGGTGAAGGGCAATGCTATCGTTATTAATTTCCTTAAAATAGTATTGCTTTTGTTTGTTTAATCCTTTTAATGTGGAAACAAGCCTGAATTGATTTATAAAATTATTCCTGTCGAAAAACATCATCCAGACTACAAATACCAGGATAGCAATTACATATCTATTTTTCAGAAAGGAAGGTATTTTTGTGAACATAAGTTATGTTTCATTTTAAAATGCAAAGTTAAAGTGCAAACGAAAGAAATCAAAAATTTATTATAAAACTTATTAAGAAATGAGTGTTTATAAATCGTGTGAGGAGCAAGAGAAAGTCTTTGGTT
>JAIORT010000044.1 GCA_021107975.1 Bacteroidales bacterium
ACCCGAAGGCAGCGCTTATGGATCTGGTATCCGGAATCTGAGTGATGGGGACGCGTGTAGCGATCACGGGTCAGCCCGGGGTCGGGAAGACGACGGTCTGCAAGGCTGTGGTCGATCGTCTGGGCAGAAGCGCCGGCGGCATGATCTGCTCTGACATCACAGAAAGGGATGGCGGGGGTGGAGATAGCAGGGGTAGGCGGGTCGGGTTTGAACTGCTCGATCTGCAGACCGGCGTAAAGGGAGTGCTTGCCCACATCCGGGGAGATGGACCCCGGGTCGGGAAGTATCATGTCAATCTGCATGATCTGGACCGGATCGGGGTAAGCGCGATTTTGAGTGCGGTTGGTACCGATCTAGTCGTGATCGATGAGATCGCGCCGATGGAACTTACGTCGCAGAGGTTTATTCGGGCGGTGGAAGAGGCACTGGCGTCGGATATGGATATGCTTGTCGTGCTTCACCAGCGATCGGGGCATCCCCTAGCAGAACGGATCAGGGCAGAGTTCGATCTGATCACGGTGACGAAGGATAACAGGGACGTGATTGCGGACGAGATTGCCGGGCGATTCGAGCCCCTCTGAATGGAGTTGGCGGAGCTGATGCCATTGGTTTTGGGGGTGAATCAGGAGGATTTCAGGTTTCTTTGAAAGCCAAGTTGAACCTGTGGATCTGTATGGCAGGTAAGGGAATCATCGAGGGGTATGGCGGGAGCATCAGGGCTGATGGCGAGGTTGGGACGGGGATGTGTTTGTGGTTGTGCTGTGGTATTCAGCGTTTCATCATAAAGTATTTCGATTAATCGAAATGTTTAAGTACTATTGCTTACACTTATACAATCAGACAAGTCGATTAATCGACAAGTCTTAACAAAGGAAGTGAACAATATGAACAACCACAACCCACACAACCACAACGAACAGCGACCGGATGAACGCCCGTTCGCGTACATCCTGAAGAGAGCACTGCTACCTCAACAGAACGAGAAAATCGACACCGTGCAGCACATGTCCGCCATTCCGGAGTACCAGATCACAATCGAGCACGGATCAATCCGGATAGGACAGGAATGCGCTGCCAGCACGCTGAGTGTCAGGAGATGAGATTATGATAGTAACAACAACTGAAAACATACAGGGATATGAGGTTGAGACTTTAGATATCGTATTTGGAAATACTGTAAGAGCCAAGCATGTCGGAAAAGACATCATGGCTGGCTTGAAAAGCATAGTTGGAGGAGAACTGCACGGATATTCGGAGATGCTTGCAGATGCAAGGGCAGAAGCCATGAGCAGAATGGTAGATGATGCAAAAAGACTGGATGCAGATGCCGTAGTAAATGTCAGATTTACAACATCCCAGACAATGGCAGGAGCTGCAGAGTTGCTGGCTTATGGGACTGCGGTTAAACTAAGGAAACTGTAAGAAGTTGAAGAAAAGGAGGAGATTAACATGAAAGAACAACAATTAAACCTTAATGGACGTAAAAAAGAAAGGTATTTTAGGGGACTATGTATTGGAATTGGGTTAGTCCTTGGAGCTGGCACAGGTGTTGCAATAGACAATATTGTCATCCTAATGGGTGTAGGATTTATGCTTGGCATTGCTATCGTTGTTTATGGTATTGTGAACACTTCACCGAAAGGTTTTATCAGTGATTTTTCCATCGGATTTTTAGTTGGGATCT
>JAIORT010000555.1 GCA_021107975.1 Bacteroidales bacterium
ATCGCTGCATGATATGACTCTTGACGAAATGGATATTTATTGGGAAGAAGCGAAAGAGACGGAATAGTTATTCGTTATTGGTTAAATGTTTACAGAGTTATTTAATTTTGAAAGATATAGAAAAAAAATATAGAAGAAATCCTATTTTGCTTTTATTGCTCAATTTTTTCATTTTAATAATATCTCCCACCCTTCTTTCAGGTCAAAATGATACAATAAGCCAGGATGTTAAATTTAATAAAAAATACTTAGTATCATACTGTTCGGATACGAAACAAATAATAGCTTCGCCATTTCACTGGAAAGGAAAACAATGGCTCACATTTGCCGGTCTGGCAGGCGTTACAACAGTGGTTTATATTTATGACAAGGATATTTATAATTTTTTCCAGGATAACAAAACCGAAACTGCTGAAACAATCAGTAAATATTTTATTGAACCCTGGGGTAGCGGTTTATATTCTATTCCGCTTTTAGGGGCTATTTACTTAACAGGACATAAAAACAGCCGGCATAGAAATGTGGCATTAACAGGGTTAAAAGCGTTTATAATAAGCGGTGCATCCGCTATGGTAGCCAAACAAATTTTTCATCGTCACCGCCCAAGCCAGGACTATCCGCCTGACCCATATCTCTGGGAAGGTCCTTTTAACTTTGAAACACAATATACCTCATTTCCATCGGGACATACAACCACAGCATTTGCAGTTGCCTCTGTTCTGGCTTTTGGTTATAAAGATAAAATCTGGATAGGAATAACCTCTTATTCTGTCGCTGCGCTTGTAGGTTTGTCAAGGATACAGGATGGCAAGCACTGGGCTTCGGATGTTGTTGCAGGAGCTATTTTAGGAACTTTTATCGGGACAACGTTAAGCAAGATTAATTTTAAAAAGGTTGAAATTAATCCCACAGCTTTTAAGGGCGGGTATGGAATGTCAGTAAAATTTCGTTTATAATATATGAGGTTGAGGCTATAATGTTTTTTCAATCGACTCCCACAACCTGTCAGCCGATTTCTGCCAGGTGAACATCTGCCGTCTTTCCCTTCCCTTTTCAATTAATGATTCTCTTAAACCTTTTTCAAAAGCTATCCTGCGCATGGCATTACTGATTGACTCAAAGGAAAAGGGATCTGTAAGAAGAGCTGCATCGCCGGCAACTTCGGGCATGGAGGTTACATTAGAAGTGATTACCGGAATATCACAATAAAAGGCTTCAACAATAGGGATACCGAATCCTTCAAAATATGACGCATAAGTAAGTGCAAGGGACGAACCGATAATTTTATGTAAATCACCGGTATCAAGCCTTCCTAAGAAAATTATATCCTGCTTATGTTGCAGGTTCTCAAAAGCATTTCTAATATCCTCAGTCCACCATTTTTTCTCACCAATAATTAAGTATTTTATTTCAGATGAAGTTTGCTTTTTAAACAGATCATAAGCTTTTAATTGATTTGTCAGGTTTTTACGCGGATGGATCGTACTTATAAAAATAAAATAAGGCTTTCCATCAGTATATTTTTCCCTGATAATTTCCTTTTCTTTATCATCTATCGGGACATATTTTTCATTAGCCCCATTATAAACCACATCAATTAACTCAGGCTTAACTCCATACTTTTTACAAATGTCGTTTTTTGTATATTCCGAAACGGTGGCAATCCTGTCAGCCTTTCGGGC
>JAIORT010000522.1 GCA_021107975.1 Bacteroidales bacterium
ACTAAACTTGTCCGTATGGATGCTTCAGAACGTCACTCCTGTGCATAAGGGACTTGCACCCTCTGGAAAATTTATAACCCATTCTTCTGCTTTTGAAAATTTATTTGTATTTTTGAGATTTTTCTCAAGCTTCCGAATGGGTGTGCTCATGCTCATGCTGGGCACACACATTGTATAATAATAATAGCCGAAACAGTAGTATGCTCAAGGGTTGTAGCCCGCTTCAACTTCATCGTAAATTGAAAGTGAATTGTTCCGCAATCGGCTACTATTCTTATACTTAACGTCAGACTGTCTAAAAACTATTAAAAAGCAATTATTTTGACAAAACAGCAAAACGTATGATTTTAAAAAACAGCCATTTAGAAAATTGCAGATTGAGAATAAATAATAATATTCAGGGTTTTTAGACAAACTGCCGTTGGGCGTCAGTTTGAGCAGACGGTTAAAAAAGATAAATTAAACCTAAAATTCATACATTTTAATAGTATCTTTGTAATATATGGACTTAAATAAAATAATAGAACAAGATTTCATAATTGACAGGTTAACAAACTCAATCCTGAATACTATTTCAGGAGATAGTTTCCCGACAGAAGTATCCATATTGACAAAAAGTGACTTAAAAAATATTACCAAGAAAAATGGATGGAATTTTAATTGGAAAACAGAATTTAAAAATGAAAAGTCTGAGCAATACAAATTAACAATTGTAAATAATCCAAATGTTATTCAGGGACTACTTAGCATCACTATTGAAAACGACCATGTCTTTATGGACTTGCTTGAAAGTGCACCATTTAACATTGGACAAAATAAACTTTACGAAGGAGTAGCCGGAAATCTTGTTGCATATGCATGTAAAGTATCATTTCAAAAAGGATTCGACGGATTTGTTGCATTTACAGCAAAAACACAACTCATTAAGCATTATGAAAAGACTCTTGGAGCATTTCATTTTAAAAATCAAAGAATGATTATTGACACCAGAGCATCGAAAAGACTAATTGAAAAATATTTTAAGACACAATAAAATGGCATATATTAAAGAACCAGAAGGAGTAGATTTCTTAATACAAAGTCCTCCCTTAACTAACCAGGAGAGAAAGGAAATCAGTGAACTTATTAAAAAAATGAAAGCCAAGTCTTCAAGACCAAGAATAATTAGAAGGAAAAAGGTTAAAAAGGAAATGGCAGAATAAATAACCGAACGCCCAATCGAGTAGGCTGCCCCACCAGTAAGAACTGATGGGGAGAACCTCTCACACCACCAAGCGTACGGGTCTCGTACTTGGCGGTTCATCAGACAAAAGAAATCTTGAGCTGTGTCTCATTTGACACTGACCGATGAGATTTCTGAAATTGCTCTGAGAAAGAATAGTATCCTTTCCTTTTCAATCTTTCAAGTGTTACGGTTGTTCTCATCATCGGACTTTGGGCTATTGCCCAGCCGCCCATACGTGAACGAGACCAAGAATAAGCTTGTCCTTTCGGAATGTCTAATCTTATAAAACTTCTCATTCGTTTGTTCGGCTTTTTCCAAACTTGTCCGTATGGATGCTTCCAAATGCAATATCGCAAACGATTACGAACCCATCCATCTAATTCTTTCAGCTTTCCGGTTATATGAGCATATTTATAATAATTTACCCAGCCCCTTGTAAAAGCCTTTAGCTTAGTA
>JAIORT010000179.1 GCA_021107975.1 Bacteroidales bacterium
ACAAAATTTATTAATGAAAATACTACTTATTTCCCCAACCATTGATGCCGAAAAAAGAACTAATAAAGGACTTATGATGCCTCAACTTGCCCTTTATATTTTGGAAGGATTAACTCCACCTGAGCATGAAGTTAAGGTTATTGAGGAAGAGATAGAGCAAATTGATCTTGAGCAGGAGTGCAATCTGGTCGGGATAAGCTGCATGACGGCAAATGCTCCGAGAGCTTACGAACTTTGTGAAGAATTTAAAAAAAGAGGCAGAACTGTAATACTTGGTGGTGTACATCCGACCCTACTCCCTGACGAAGCCTTGCAACATGCCGATTGTGTAGTAGTTGGTGAAGCAGAAGGAGTTTGGGAAACACTACTCAAAGATTTCCGGAATAATAATTTGAAAAGAAAATATCATAATCCGTCACCTGACTTAGAAAAATACGTTCCTAAAAATTTCAGCAAAATTATCAAAAAAGGATTTTATAATCTCGTTCCGATAATGACAACACGGGGATGCCCTTACAATTGTGATTTTTGCTGTGTTACAAATCTTTTTGGGAAAAAAATCAGATATGTACCTATAGAAAATGTAGTACGGGACATTCAGGAATCCGGTGCAAAGAACTTTATGTTTCTCGATGATAATATTATTGGTCATCCAAAGTATGCGAAAGCATTATTCAAGGCAATTAAACCTTTAAAAATTAGATGGGTAGGACAGGCTTCTGTATCATTGCTGGTCAGAGATAATGAACTTATGCAACTTGCAGCAGAAAGTGGATGCAAAGCACTGTTCTTCGGAATTGAAAGTGTGTCGGAGGAACAGCTAAAATCAATGCGTAAGGCAATTAAGAAAATTGAACATTTGGAAAGTGCCTTGAAAAAGATTAAAAAGATGGGTATTCTTATCCATGCATCAATGATCTTTGGTTTTGATAACGACACAAAAGAAATATTTGATGAAACAGTTCGATTCTTAATAAAAAATAAAGTAAGTACTGTTTCCTTCAATATATTAACTCCTTATCCCGGAACAAAAATTTATGAAGATCTAAAAAATGAGAACCGTTTAACAACTACAGACTGGAGGTATTACGATCATAATACGGTTGTGTTCAAACCCAAGAACATGACACCTTACGAACTCCAAATCGGCAAAGTCAATGCAAGGAAAAAGTTTTATACAATATCGTCAGTTCTGAAACGGTTATCAGGTAATCTGTATAGCCCCATAATATACTTTGCTACTAATTACGGACACATGAAACAAGTAAAAATTGAAGCAAAAAGAATAGATAAACTAAAGTCAAAATTATTTGAAAATTAGATAAAGGAGATTGGGTTTGGCTACAAATTGAATTAACTGAAATTACTTATAATAGAGAAAAATTATATTAAGATGAAAACTTTAACATTAAATCGAATAGATTTTTTTCATACTTTTGTAAGTATTAAATACTAAAAGAAATATGGCATTCGAAACAATCGACATAAAAAACCATCCGTCAACCGGAGGGCAATTAATTAGGATTCCTGATAAGCTTAAAATCAACGATGACAAAGTGTATCTTAAAAGGATTGGGAGTTCTTTATATATTATTCCTTTTCATAATCCATGGGAGAACCTTATTGAGAGTCTTGATACCTTCACTCCTGATTTTATGACAAAAAGGGAGCAACCTAAT
>JAIORT010000423.1 GCA_021107975.1 Bacteroidales bacterium
ATTAAACCATTTTGTAACAAAACTATCTAATCTCTCAAATTGTATAATTTTTTATCAATAATACTTAAGGAATTTGGCAGAATCTCCGGATCATAAAATACTTGAAATGTGCCGTAATCCTGAATCAGGGAATTACGGGTTTAACTTATTGGTTCGTAAATACCAAAAACAGGTTTACTGGCATATAAGGAGGATGGTGATTGAACACAATGATACTGACGACTTGGTGCAGGATACTTTTATAAAGGTTTGGAAGAACCTGAAAAATTTCAGATCAGATTCAAAATTATATACATGGATTTATCGTATTGCAACAAATGAAGCACTGACATTTTTAAAAAGTAAAAAAAGAAAATTTTTTATACCCATTGTTGATTACGAAAATCATTTATCACAAAGCATTGAAGATGATAATTATTTCAGCGGTGACGAAATACAAAAAAAATTGCAAAAAGCCATATTAACATTACCTGAAAAACAACGGCTTGTATTTAACATGAAATATTTTAATGAGATGAAGTATGATGATATGTCAGAAGTTTTGGGAACATCAGTAGGTGCATTAAAAGCTTCGTTTCATATTGCTGCGAAAAAAATTGAAAGTTTTGTAAAAGAGAATTAAACCAATTAAATCAAATACAATCTAACAAGCGATGTCAAAAGAAAAAATGAAATATAACATTGACGAATTTGATAACCTGGACGAACTGGCGCCGGGTTTGTCAAAAATAAAGAAGGAGAATCCTTTCCGGGTTCCTGACAGATATTTTGACAAGCTGCCAAACATAATCCGGGAAAAAATAATTAAGCCAAACACGGTTTCCGTGTGGGAGCAATTTTTCTTACTTATGAAACAACCCAAATATTCAATGTCGCTGGCAGTCGCAACAATAGCAATTGTTATAGCATTGTTTGTTTTTGTGAAACCGGATGGTCAGGAATATCAATTTCTGTCGGATATAACTATTGAAGATATTTTACAGGAAAATCCCGAATTGATTTATAGTATGGATGAGGCGTTGATTATTGAAGTTTTGCTTGCTGAAAACGGAGAAGATATTCAGAATTATTACGATTATAACATTAAATCCGACACAAGCATTTCGGATGATGAAATTATCGATTATTTATCAGATGAGAATTTTGATACGGAACTAATATATAATTTATAAAATTTAGAGCTATGAAACGTTATTCAACAATATTACGAAATTTGGCACTTATTACATCAGTAATAATAGTTGCTCAGACAATACAGGCACAAGGTGGTCAGGGATACAAGTATCAGCAAAAAAGGGAAAAAATTAAGGCACATAGGATTGCATTTATTACAGAGAAACTTGATCTTTCTCCTGAGGAAGCCCAGACATTCTGGCCTGTTTACAATGAACAAGAGGCAAAAATGGAAGAAGAGATAAAGGGATTTCGTGAGAAGTATGATATCAGTCCCCGAAACATCTTGGAAATATCAGATAAAGAAGCCGAAGAACTTGCTGATGCCCAACTGGAACATGAACAAAAAATGCTGAATTTGAAAAAGGAATTTCATGCTCAGCTAAAACAAATCCTTCCGCCAAAAAAGATACTGATGTTGATAGAAGCTGACAGAGAGTTTAAGGTTGAGCTAATGAAAAGATTATCGGGCAGAAAAGGACCGGGTCCCGGTCCGGGAGGCAG
>JAIORT010000781.1 GCA_021107975.1 Bacteroidales bacterium
ATGCTCGTAAAAACCTACGGAAGTACTTTAATAGGCATTGACGCCATCACCATAACGGTTGAGGTGTATATTGGCAGGGGTTCCAAGTTTCACCTTGTAGGATTGCCTGACAATGCAGTTAAGGAAAGCCAGCAGCGTGTATGGGCAGCCCTGAAAAGTACAGGTTATAAATGGCCCGGATTGAAGATCACTATCAATATGGCGCCTGCTGATTTAAAGAAGGAAGGCTCGGCTTATGACCTTACAATTGCCATTGGAATTCTTGCTGCTTCCGAACAGATTACAAATGAAAACATCAGCGATTATCTTATCATGGGCGAACTTTCTCTTGATGGAAGTTTGCAGCCGGTTAAAGGCGCACTTCCTATTGCCATCGAAGCCCGAAAACAAGGTTTCAAAGGTTTTATCCTTCCGAAACAAAATGCCAGAGAAGCTGCAATTGTAAATGACTTTGATGTTTATGGCATGGAAAATATTAAAGAGGTGATTGATTTTTTTAAGGATAAATCATCCTTTGAACCGGTAATTGTTAATACAAGAGAAGAATTTTATTCCTGTCTGAATGAATACGAATTTGATTTTTCGGATGTCAAAGGGCAGGAAAATATAAAGCGTGCTCTGGAAATTGCTGCAGCAGGAGGTCATAACGTAATTCTGATCGGTCCTCCGGGCGCAGGTAAAACCATGCTGGCAAAACGGCTTCCATCCATTTTACCACCGTTAAACCTTTACGAGGCTCTTGAAACGACAAAGATTCATTCGGTTGCAGGTAAATTATCAAAAGATACTTCTCTTGTTTCAGTCCGCCCTTTCCGGTCTCCTCATCATACAATCAGCGATGCCGGATTAGTTGGAGGAGGCACTTTTCCTCAGCCGGGTGAAATTTCACTGGCTCATAACGGCGTCCTTTTTCTTGATGAATTACCTGAATTCAAAAGGACTGTCCTCGAAGTAATGCGCCAGCCAATGGAAGACAGGATCGTAACAATTGCCAGGGCTAAGCTGACAGTTGAATACCCGACAAGCTTTATGCTAATAGCAGCTATGAATCCTTGCCCGTGTGGCTATTATAACCATCCTGATAAAGATTGTTCATGCGGTCCGGGAATCGTTCAGCGGTATTTGAATAAAATTTCAGGACCTCTATTAGACAGAATTGATATTCATGTTGAAGTTGTGCCTGTTCCGTTCCGGGAACTTTCTGATGATAGGGCAAGTGAGAAAAGTGAAGCAATAAGGAAGAGGGTAGTTGCTGCCAGAAAAATTCAGGATGAAAGATATGATGGTTCAAAAGGTATATATTGCAATGCACAGATGACGAGCAGGCAGTTAAGGCAAATATGCAAATTAGATGAAGCCAGCCAGACTTTATTGAAAAATGCAATGGAAAAGCTGAGTCTTTCAGCCAGGGCTTACGACAGGATATTAAAAGTAGCCCGTACCATTGCCGACCTGGATAGCGAAGCTAAAATAAAAGCAGAACATCTCGCCGAAGCTATTCAATACCGTAGCCTCGACAGGGAGAATTGGGGAGTGTGATAATTTATGATTTTAAATTTTAGATTTTAGATTTAAAAAGACCTTCCTGAGTTTATAATGAAGGACTTGCAGGGCAGGAAACCTGGAAGAGTCTGAGCGGAGGAAGAATTGATTTATTGAAAGGCACAAGTCAGCCAA
>JAIORT010000041.1 GCA_021107975.1 Bacteroidales bacterium
GCCCACACAAGGCCCGTCAGAAGACCGGCCGCGACAAAAATCAGAATGTACCTAAGCATGTTCTCTCCTTTGCAGGAATAAAGACATTTGCAAAACAGCAAGAAAAATAATTTCCGTTCTTATTCTCCTTAATAAGTTACAGGAACCACAATTTTAAATGTTGACAGCTTATTTTGCAATAATTTTATTTTCCTCTTATGCCCTTGATTTAAACATTTAGATTGACTACTATCCTCTTGTAGAGGAGATGTCCATATGAAAACTATGGGAATAATTCATTTTAAATCACATGCCTTAAAAGTTTTGGACAACGTTGCCAAAACACAGGAAATAATTATCATAACAAAGCATACCACGAGATTGATGTCGCTTTTTTCATAACCGATTTTTTGTAATTCTGAAGATTTTTTATTTTTATGCAACATGTTTGCGGCTGCTCACTTCTACTATGCCAATTAATGAGGACAATCATGACTTTTCAGCAAACAGATTTGAATGATTTGAAAAAAGCAAAGACGCTACTGGAGAATCCAGGTATTGCAGCAAAAATCACCAATTTACTTGGTACTCCAATCGAAAAAGGATTTGAACTCTTGCCTGACAATTGGAACGTGAAAATCGGTGAATTGACTCAGGAAGCACTATCCAAGGCGGTTCATGCCGCAGTTTTCACAATGAAAGATTCGCCTGGTGAAGGAGCATCAGATATCTGGCATAAAATAGCTGTGGCGACAACAGGTGGCATAGGAGGTTTCTTTGGGTTACCGGCATTGGCAGTTGAACTACCAATATCAACAACAATCATGTTGCGATCTATAGCTGATATTGCGAGAAGCGAAGGTGAAACTATCAATAAGATCGAGTCCAAAATAGCGTGTATTGAGGTATTTGCTTTAGGTGGACCAAGCAAGAATGATGATGCTTCTGAATCCGGCTATTTTGCAATTCGTGCAGCTTTAGCACGATCTGTGACAAAAGCTGCTGAATATATGGCAGAAAAAGGTCTGGCTGAAGAAGGTGCCCCTGCTCTTGTTCGACTGATAATTAAAATTGCAGAGCGCTTTAGTATTCAAGTATCGGAGAAAGCAGCAGCACAAGCAGTTCCTGCAATAGGAGCAGCAGGAGGAGCTATTATTAATACATTATTTATTGATCATTTTCAGGATATGGCACGTGGTCATTTTATAGTACGGCGTCTTGAAAGAAAGTATGGTAAAGAAATCGTGGAAGCAACATACAAGAGAGCTTAGGAACGTTATGTTGTGAGTTTTAATTTGTTTTCCTTTGCATTTTTTTCACTGCGGGTTGCGGATTGGCTTGCTGTAGGCTGAGATACTCCGGCGGCTTCGGCTTCCCGGGCGGCTGTTTCTGCTTTAGCATCCGCCTTGGCTGCTTTTAGGGACATTTTGTTTGCCCGCTTTTCAGCATCCCTGGCAGTTTTTTCAGCTTTTGCTTTGATTTCTTCATTAACACCGTCAGAATCCGCCATTACATTTTCAGCTTTTTCTTTTGCCTTTTCAGCGGTTTCGATAGCTTTTTCAGCCTCTTTTTCAGCCGCCTGTGCTTTTTTCCCGGCGTCTTCCAACGCATCTGAAGCTTGTGCCATTTCAGCGGCTTTGCCTTCCTCCGGCTCGGCATCCAGATCGATGTCTTCGGCGGCCATAACCA
>JAIORT010000489.1 GCA_021107975.1 Bacteroidales bacterium
CAGTAAATCAAATTAAAACAGCAAACAGTGAAATTCTACAACATCAGCAGAGAGTTGAGAAACAGGCTCCATTTCAGTTGGATGTTACTTAGCCTGTTAATCATAATCTTGTTACCGTTTGTATTGTTTGGCGGCTTGATGGTTAAATCGTATCTCCTGCTTGAAGATCATTCTATTTTTGACTTATTATTTTCGAGCGAATGGAAACCCATGAGCGGCAAATTCGGGTTTCTTCCGTTCATCATCAGTTCCTTGTGGGTTACAGTATTATCCATACTTATAGCCGGTCCTGTATGCCTTCTGACTTCTATCCATTTAACCCAATATGCAAAATCATACATTTTGAAAATTATGCATCCGGTTATCGATATCCTGGCAGGAATACCTTCAGTTATTTACGGAGTATGGGGCATACTTGTAATTGTTCCCTTTGTCGGGGATTACTTAGCGCCGTTTTTGGGCAAACAGACTATAGGATACAGCATTCTTGCCGGTGGTCTGGTACTTTCAATTATGATCATTCCGTTTATCCTGAATATTCTCATCGAAATATTCAGGACAGTTCCTGTTGAACTTTCGGAAGCTTCCCTGTCATTGGGAGCTACCAAGTGGCAAACCATAAAATTTGTAACCGTAAAAAAAGCCCTTCCCGGAATCATATCTGCCATGGGACTTGGAATATCACGGGCGTTTGGAGAAACAATTGCAGTTTTAATGGTAGTGGGAAATGTAGTAAAAATTCCATCGGGTGTTTTTCAACCGGGATACCCGCTGCCTGCCCTAATTGCTAATAATTACGGCGAAATGCTTTCTATACCGATGTATGATTCGGCATTGATGTTTGCTGCCTTGCTTTTATTTATGGTAGTCATCGTTTTCAATTTTGCTTCACGCATGTTAATAGTCCGATATGAAAATATTACATAAAAATATTCAGGCTTCTGATATAAAAAAGGCAGAGGAAAGATTTTTCAGAGTACTGATGTTTCTTTCAACCCTGCTCATTATTATTGCCCTTTTATTGCTTATCATCAGCATCCTAATAAAAGGCTTGCCTGCTTTATCATGGGAAATGATCAGCGAGACACCAAAGGGAGGATTTTATTTTGGTAAGGAAGGAGGAATTTTAAATGCAATTCTGGGATCTGCTTATCTTTCACTTGGAGCTACTTTGCTGGCTTTTATCATCAGCCTGCCGGTTTCTTTATTTATAAATATTCACCTTGTTAAAAAGAAGAAACTGGTTAATTTAATTCGATTTTTTCTCGATTTATTGTGGGGTGTGCCTTCAATCGTTTACGGAGCCTTCGGTTTCACGTTTATGATATATATGGGATGGCGAACATCGCTTATTGCCGGCATCATCACGGTTACTTTATTCATTATACCTATCATGATCAGAGGAATGGATGAAGTACTGAAAACCGTACCCAAAGGATTATTGGAATCGTCATTGTCGTTAGGCTCGACAAAATCAGAAACAGCATACTTTGTATTTTTCAGGCAGTGCATTCCGGGAATTATTACCGCTATTTTGCTTTCTTTTGGCAGGGCTATCGGCGATGCTGCCTCCATACTGTTTACTACCGGATATACAGATCATTTACCCACTTCCTTGACGCAGCCTACGGCAACGCTTCCTCTTGCTATTTTTTTCCAGCTTACTTC
>JAIORT010000591.1 GCA_021107975.1 Bacteroidales bacterium
GTAAAAACAGTACCATCACCCCCGTATTCGGTGATGTAATATTTAGCACCACTATTATTATCGGCATAATCATTCCAATATCCCCATTGAGCAGGCAGGTCACTTCCCCGCATATGACCATAATCTTCACCACCGACTGCATTATTGGGTTCATCAGTGTACCAGTTACAATAATTATCATTAACAGTGTGTCCACTAATACCACCTGACCAGAATTGTGTGCCAGCTTCAGGTCCGTCCATCCATTTCCAGACACCTTCTGCAGCAGCATCACTGGCTCCTATCCAAGTATCCTGAGTTACTTTTACTTTTAAATAGTTGTTTTCAGTATCTGACATAATAGTTGTTAAATAACCAGATGCTCCGGCGTATGTGCTACCTAAAGCAGCTGAGCGCGCATTAGTCCAGGTAATGCTTGAAACACCATCACCGATTACTTCATAAAAGTGTTTTTGTCCGTCTATCGTAAGTCCTATACCATCACCCAGATTAAAATCAATGGTACGCGTACCCGATGTTGTTGCTGTGGTTTCAAACTTAACATTTCTTAAAGCAGTCTGATAATCGGAAGCACTGCCGGTACCGGTTATCGTGAGAATCTTGGTATCATTGTCCCAGGATGAGTTCAACCCTCCGGGCAAACTACTTACAGATAACACATCACCCGTCTCCACCGATGAAATCGATACAGTTGCTGCAGTTATATTTTGCGAATATGTTACCGTTGCTGCTGATGCGATGATTACTGCGGTAGTGCCTGAAAAATAGTCCTGGCTTGGATTACTTGTTTCTAATATTGGTGTTGCATCTCCGCTGGCGGTCCAATCGGAAAAGCCGTCCAATTCTACCTGGGTGATTGTGTTGGCGTTATTGTCAACGGTTCCTCCTTCGTTGGTCCAGTTGCTTCCCCCATCAATAGATTTGAGTAAATCCAATGTGGATTCATCCAACCCGTTCAGTTCAGCAGGAGCATAATGAAAAACCAGAGTGGCATTCAATCCGGTATTGGTGGTTGGCGTGATGGTGAATCTCCGTTTAATCGTTACCGGATCTGTGTCTGCCACATGCGAGCGGCTAATGACTGTAGATCCCATATTTGCTGCGGTAGTAATCTCTGCGCCAAGTCCGGCAACGTTCTCACTGCTGATATTACTTAGGGAGCGTGTGGTTTCTATCTGACCACTTGTTCCGTATATTCTTCCGGCATCTTCAATCAAATAGGCTGAAGTTCCAAGAGCAATTGTTTGCCCGTTCAGGTCAATGTTACTTTCTACTATTAGGTTACCCGCTACAGAAAAGTATCCCCCTATTGACCAGTCAGAAGTCATATCCACTACTACATTGCCAGCTCCTGCCTCATCTCCAGTACCAAATGTTGGTGCACTACCTCCTGTATAGCTGTATATTCCGATACTCTCAGCTAAAGGCTTGCTTCCTAGACTCCAGTTTGTTGTTGTTGACCAAGCTGAAGATGATGTATTTAACCATGTATTAAAGGCTGATGAGGTTACCCAATCGGAATCATCCATATAGGTTAATGTGCCGTCATATTCATTTCCGCTAAAATCCTGCAGTGTTGTCCCTGATGAATTATCACAACTGTAATAAGCTATTAAATCAGTTTCATTTCCGGTTAGGTTTTTACACATATTATCCCGGATTTCAG
>JAIORT010000437.1 GCA_021107975.1 Bacteroidales bacterium
ATCCTTCTTAACTTTTATATTAAAAATAATTATATAGAAAAAGCCGGTAAATTAATTAAAGGAATGACCGTTAAATTCCCTGATAATGAAGATATAAAAAAGATACAACTGATGTTGAAAGAGCAGTAATACCGATTGAATTTCAAATTGTCGAATTTATTCATCCATGCTGGATTCCAAATATTTTTTTGAAATGTCAGATAATTACATTAAGTAACATTTACCACTAATGATAATAATGTGGTAAATGTTACACATGTAACAAATGCCACTAAACTTGATAATGTGGCAAATGTTACTATCTTTGCAAGTAATATTATTGTAATAGATATGACTGTAACTGAAAATACTAATGATATAATTGATTATTTTAATGGTAAAGATTATTTTACCAAAGAAGATCTTCGTGTCTATTTTGAAGATGCCGGAATAAGTATTACAGACGAAGCTCTTAGAATAAGAATTCATAGGTTGAAGAAAAAAGGAATTATACAATCTGTTGCAAGAGGAAAATATACTATTACTTATAAGCCTTCATTTACGCCCGAATCTGATAAATTTATAAAGAAAGTCAATAGATTATTTTTACAAAAATATGATGATTTAGATTACTGTATCTGGAATACAAGATGCTTAAATAATTTTATGATTCACCAACCAATAAATGCATTTTATGTATTAGAAACAGATAAAGACGTAACAGAAAGTGTTTTCTATTATTTAAAGGATAACAATATTAAAGCATTCAACAATCCAACAGAGCAAATAATGGAAGAGTATGTTATGGGTGAACCGGATGTAGTTGTGGTAAAGCCTCTTGTTTCCAGGGCTCCTATAATAAAAGGGGAACAAATAGTATTTCCTGAATTAGAGAAAATTTTGGTTGACATTTTTTGCGACAATCACCAATTCTATATTTACGGCGGGCAGGAAATGATTAATATATTTGAAAATGCCTTTAATCATTATAATATAAACTACAGCTCATTATATGCTTATGCAGCAAGAAGGGGGAAAAAGGATTTGATAAAAAATTTCATAGAAGAAAAAGTTTTTGACGAATAAACTGCGGCATGATTAAAAATACAAGTCATACAAAAAATTGGATTGAATCATTCAGGGAGAATCCTGAATATAACAAAACCGACCCTGCTTTAATTGAAAAAATGATTATGGCTCTGACTCTGCTTGAGCACCTGGCTGTGAATAAGCTGGATTTTTTATTTAAAGGCGGTACTTCGCTTATTTTGTTATTGGATAATGCAAACCGTTTTTCTATTGACATTGATATATCAACAGAACATAGCAGGGAAGAAATAGAAAATGTTTTGGGCAAGATAGTTGAATCTCCATTATTTACCAGATATGAACTTGACGGTAAACGGAGTTATAAAGGGAAATTGCCGAAAGCACATTACAAGTTTTATTACAATTCAAAAATTAGTACTGTTAAAGAAAACATCCTGGCAAACTACGTATTATTAGATATAGTATTTGAGAAGGCAGTATATCCCGAAGTCAATAAAGCTGAAATAAAAACAAAATGGCTTGATACAGAAGAGCCATTTTACAAGATAACCACCCCCTCTGTAGATTCGATACTTGGTGATAAACTGACAGCCTTTGCTCCAAACACTACAGGCGTACCGTATAATAGCAATAAG
>JAIORT010000367.1 GCA_021107975.1 Bacteroidales bacterium
AAATTATGAGAGTTATTATTGAACCGAATTACGATTTAGTTTCAAAATGGGCTGCTAATTATGTAGCAGAAAAAATTAATGAATTTTCACCAAATGAAAACAAACCTTTTGTGCTTGGCTTACCAACAGGTTCTTCACCATTAGGAATGTACAAGGAGTTAATTGAGCTTTATAAAGCCGGAAAAGTTTCATTTGAAAATGTTGTTACATTTAATATGGATGAATATGTAAACTTAGCTGAAGACCACCCCGAAAGCTATCATTCATTTATGTGGGACAATTTTTTCAAATATATTGATATCAAAAAAGAAAATGTTAACATACCTGATGGAAATGCCAAAGACCTTACACGAGAATGTAATGAATATGAAGAAAAAATTAAAGAAGTCGGAGGTATTCATTTGTTTCTCGGAGGCATAGGACCCGATGGTCACATTGCATTTAATGAACCGGGTTCTTCGTTAAATTCAAGAACCCGCATTAATACTCTAACTCAAGATACAATTATTGCAAATTCAAGGTTTTTTAATAATGATATTACAAAAGTTCCAAAAACGGCTTTAACTGTTGGTGTTGGTACAGTAATAGATGCTGATGAAGTATTGATTATTGTTAATGGACACGGCAAAGCAAGAGCATTGAAACATGCCATCGAAGGAAGTATTAATCATATGTGGACTATCAGTTCATTACAATTACATCCTGAGGGTATTATAGTTTGTGATGATGATGCTACTGTTGAATTAAAGGTTGGAACTGTAAATTATTTCAAGGATATCGAATCAAAGAACCTTATATCTTTGTAAATAACCGGTAATGCTTCACTATGATAATTTGATTTTATAGGTTGTTTTAATATTTTCTTGTATTCTTCTGAAAAATAATGTTTAAAGTCAAGTTTATTTATCTTTCCTTCTTTGCCTGCTTCTTTTTTCAGAATGAGTTCGGAAATTAATTTAGCACCCATTTGATCAATAGGCGTCATCATTTTATCATCTAAGACAAAGATATTGTCGGTAAATTTATCATTCTTTAGTTTGACATTTATCAGGGGTGATTGACCAATGATATTTCCTGCATCAACTTCTTCAGATATCTGATGAATGGTAACTTTTGAAGTGCTTGCCTTCCTGTTGATTAAATCCTCATAGGGTCTTGGGCCTGCTCCGTGATGATGTGCAAGGTCAGCAGGATGAAAGTTATAAATTCCGTATTTGGGATAATCAATTATGGGTTTGTCAATAATTTGCCCAAAAACACAAACAATAATAGCATCCGGATTCCAATGCTTAATAAGTTTTCTGAAATATTCTGTTTTTACTTCACCTGTATAACATGGCACACCAAAAGTCAGCGCCGATTCTATCATTTCTTTTTCAAGTTCAACCTTTTCTTTCTGGTCAAATAATCTCCATATTCTTCTTTTAATTGAAATTTTTGAGTATGGGTTTGCAGGGTCGTCAGTAACAAGTCCAACAATATTTAATCTATTAGGATACCTTCTTTCACACTCTTTTAATGTTTCAAATAAAAGGTATCCCAATAAAAAGCTATTGATTGCAAGAACCCTGAATCCTTTATCTGTTTTATGCGGGTTTTCATTTTTTGCCGGTATTATCAATTCACCCCACCTTGAATCTTCAACAGGAATTATTTT
>JAIORT010000579.1 GCA_021107975.1 Bacteroidales bacterium
TTGAGGATATTAAAAATAACGAGAAAGTTGAACTGGAAGAAGCTGTTAGAATTGCATTAAGCCAGGTAGTCGGAGCTTATGCCATAGTTATTATTTCAAAAGATGAACCTGATACATTAATTGGTGCAAGGAAAGGTAGTCCTTTAGTTATTGGCATTGGAAACGGCGATTTTTACATTGCTTCTGATGCAACCCCAATAGCTGAATATACTAAAGATGTTGTTTATCTTAATGACGAGGAAATTGTTATTATTAAAAGAGATAAAGAATTAAAAATCAGAACTATTAAAAACGAAGTTAAAACTCCTTACATACAAAAATTAGAACTAAACTTAAGTGCATTAGAAAAAGAAGGATTTGATCATTTTATGCTTAAAGAAATTTACGAACAACCTCATTCTATTCTTGATAGCATGAGGGGGCGGTTAAATGTAAAAGAAGGAATTATAAGACTTGGGGGAATCATTGACTATGAGCAAAAAATGGCTAATGCCAAAAGAATTATTATCGTGGCTTGCGGAACTTCATGGCATGCCGGTTTGGTTGGGGAATATTTATTCGAAGACCTGGCGCGTATTCCTGTTGAAGTAGAATATGCTTCTGAGTTCAGGTACCGAAATCCTATTATTAATGAAGATGATATAGTCATTGCCATTTCACAATCGGGCGAAACAGCAGATACTCTTGCCGCCATTGAATTAGCCAAATCAAAAGGAGCAACAATAATCGGAATTTGCAATGTAGTAGGTTCATCAATTGCGAGAGCAACTCATGCTGGTTC
Organism: Bacteroidales bacterium; assembly: GCA_021107975.1. Classification (GTDB taxonomy): domain Bacteria; phylum Bacteroidota; class Bacteroidia; order Bacteroidales; family JAADJA01; genus JAADJA01. The sequence continues at coordinate 782 of JAIORT010000579.1, forward strand.
GTTTACACATGCCGGTCCTGAAATTGGTGTTGCTTCTACAAAAGCATTCACAGCTCAGGTAACCATTCTTACATTAATGGCTTTACGGTTTGCACAAATGAAAGGGACAATTGAAAAATCACGGTTCTACCAACTTATTAATGAACTTGAAGCCATCCCTGAAAAGGTAAAAGAAACCCTTAGCGTTGATGTACAAATAAAAGAACTGGCAAGAATGTTCACTTATACTCGAAATTTCCTTTATCTTGGCAGAGGATATAATTTCCCTGTTGCTTTGGAAGGCGCTTTAAAACTAAAAGAGATTTCGTATATCCACGCCGAAGGCTATCCCGCAGCAGAAATGAAACATGGTCCTATCGCCCTTATCGACAGAGAAATGCCTATTGTAGTTATTGCTACATATCGGGGTACTTATGAAAAAGTTATTAGTAATATCCAGGAAATTAAAGCAAGAAAGGGGAAAATTATTGCAATAGTTACTAAGGGAGATAAAACAGTTAAAGAACTTGCTGATTATGTTATTGAAATTCCGGAAACAGAAGAAATGTTAGTCCCGTTGTTAGCTACAATTCCATTACAATTACTTTCGTATTATATAGCCGTTATGAGAGATTGTAATGTTGACCAACCCAGAAATCTTGCTAAATCAGTTACTGTGGAATAATGTGTAAAAAACCATCTTATTCTGATTTGGAAACGAAAGTTCAGGAACTTGAAAAAAATATTAAAGTTCTAATTGAAAGCAGGGAAAAATACCAGTTAATCGCAGATTTTACTTATGACTGGGAATATTGGTTAAGTCCTAAAGGTGAGTATCTTTATGTTTCTCCTTCATGTAAAAAAATTACAGGATATTCTCCTGAAGAATTTATATC
>JAIORT010000661.1 GCA_021107975.1 Bacteroidales bacterium
TCAATTAGGTACTATGGAAAAACGGGAGTAAACAAATTAATAAGAGTTGACTATCACGGCTCCAAAGAGATTCCCACAGGAACATGTTCAAGTATTTTGAAAGCAGCCGGATTAAAATAAACATTGGAGGAACAATATTATGATAAACTTAAATTATTCGCTTATAATTGAAGCTACCGAAGAACCTGATTATTTTGGATTTTATTCACCCGACCTTGAAGGGTTTACAGGAATCGGACATTCAGTGGAAGATTGTTTGTTTAAAGCAAAGTGGGGAATGAGGGAGCATACCGTTTTGCTAAAAGAGCATGGACTTACGGTACCGCCACCTAATCCGAATCCGAAGATAATTATCCAAAACGAAAAAAAATTGGAAACAGTTTGATATTAATAAAAATACAAATAATTATTATCATCGGTCAATCCCAAGCTCCTTCCATAATCTTGAGCGGGAAATATCACTACTCTTATTAGTGCTTACACAGATTCCATAGTTTATATAATTTCTGTAACATTTGACGTACTGAATATTAAGTAATTCCTTTAATTTGCAAACAAAAATCTTCAGGTGACAAGAGCAACCAAAATATCCGGCTTCCTTTTTTTCTTTATCGTAATAGGGAAACCGTTATTTTCACAGTGTGTCCAAAATGAATTATCATTTCAGCAAGGCGAAAAGATAACTTACGAAGTTGCATACAACTGGGGCTTTATTTGGGTAAACGCCGGAGAAGTGTATTTTAAAACCGATACAACTATTATCAACGGTAAAACTTATTTTTATTTCGACAGCTTCGGAAAATCATACAAATTTTACGACTGGTTTTTCAAAGTCAAAGACAGGTACCAATCTGTTGTTGATCCCGTAACATTTCAGCCCCTTTGGTTTACAAGAAATACTTATGAAGGCGGTTTTCAGGTTAACAACAGATACGACTTTGATTTTGATAAGGGAAAGGTGATCTTTTCAATTGAACATTCCGACAAACCGTTAACTATTGATACACTCAATCTTGATTCCTGCATTTTTGATGTCCTCTCTGCCGTTTACTATGCCCGCAACATTGATTTCTCGAAATACAAACCCGGCGACAAAATCCCAATTGATTTTATTATTGATGGCGAGTTTTACGAGCTTTATATCAGGTATCTTGGTAAGGAAACCATTAAAAACAGAGACGGGAAACAATACAATTGTATAAAATTCAGCGCTATGCTTGTTGAAGGAACGCTTTTTAAAGGCGGCGAGGACTTGTATGTTTGGGTTAGTGATGATAAAAACAAGATTCCAATTTTTGTCGAGGCAAAAATCCTTATCGGTTCGGTAAAAGCATATCTTACAGAATATGAAGGGTTGAAGTATAAATTAAATTCTTTGCATGAATGAGTAGGGTTGAAAAACTAATTTCACGCAAAGTCCGGAAAGTTTTACTGCAAAGTACGCAAAGTAAATACATTTATTTTCAATACTTTGCGTTTTTAGCGTTACGTCTGCGAACTTTGCGTGAACCATTTTTACTCATTTTTAAACCGGACTTATGATTAAAATTTGTTATTATTTATTTTTTCATTGTTTTATTGTTTTATCCTGCCTTTCGGGATAACGTAATATAACAATTTATTAATTTTACATATTTTCGTAGCCTCAAAGA
>JAIORT010000012.1 GCA_021107975.1 Bacteroidales bacterium
GCAATAAGAATTTCCAAGCCGGGATAGTCAGGATCGATATCACCAACTGCTGGTTTGGATTGTATTACATTGAGTCCGGTTTTGGGCCAACCCGGAAGCTCATTGCCCTCGTAATCCCATAAATGCAAAGAGCCATCTGTGCAACCTGAAATAATCTCAAGAAAACCATCTTCGTCAACATCAGCAAGATTTACACCGCTTGGAGCAAAATAACTCGGCACAACCATACTTTGGGGCCAGCCGGGCATCTGTTCAGGTATTACATCAGAATATTTCTGAACACCATGTACAAAAGAATCTAAATAGTTTCTCCCATCAAGGTCAGTAGAATAAACTCCGACAGCCGTACCTTGTGCATTAAGAAACAATGGAATTAAGCTGAATATTATCACAGATAATACGCTTAAAATTTTTCTGGAAAGATTTTTTTTCGTTTTCATAATTACCACTTTTTTAAAATTATGTCAAATATACATAAAAAAATCACCTAACCAATAAACATTTGTTTACCGCTTTTGTTTTACCGTTTATACTTAACCGGTAAAAATAAGTCCCTGAGTTTAAGGTTTTACCGGATTCATTCTTACCATCCCAAATAATTGACGATTGATTATCTATACGGACTAACTTCGTGTCGTTGAAAATTGAATACTGTTTGATTATTTGACCGTTGAAATTATAAATTATTATCTCTGCATTTTTTGTATTTTCAGGGAGAGAGAAAGAGATAGTTGTTGAGTGGTTGAACGGGTTGGGGTAATTTGAAAGGTTAATGCTTTCAGGTTTATTATAATTGGAAGGAATGTTGGTGAATTCAGAATTTGTAACATACCAAACCTCGTAATCATTACTTCCATAATAACCTTCTAAATAGGCTATGTGGCAATCATTCAAAGAGTCTATACACATTGATATATCCGTAGTATGTTCATCATTGCCGGTTAATTGTTCAATATCTTCAAAATTTCCCGAAATATTATTCACATAATATAATTCTACCGAATTTTGATTTCCAAAAATTCCACCGCAATATGCAATATGAACATTACCGGTATGGTCCAGTACTAAAGTCGTAGGTCCATTCACACTATTACTTGTTGATATCACTACAGTTGAATCAAAAATTCCACCAACATTATTAATATAAAAAACGCCACCACTATATCCGGCATAAGAAATATGAACATTATTTAAAAAATCTATTCCTATTGAAGAGTGCCAGCGAATAGTCCCAACACTTATTATTTCTAACGGATCAAATGAACCGGAGATATTGTTCGTATAGATGATATTAGCTCCGTTTTCAAATACAAGATGAACATCGTTGTTATTATCTAAGGCAATTGATGCTCTGTTGTAACTCGTACTGGTTCCTGAAGTTATTTGGATTGGTGTTCCAAATGTTCCACCTTCGTTATTAACATAATATATATCCCAGTTTCCATATTCATAGTATCCGTATTTATAAACAACATGAATAATACCTGCCGAATCAATGGCAAAACTTGAACGTTCGGGAACAAAGACACCGACATCATGTGATGTAAAACTTACCTGTATCGGTTCGCAAAAATCGCCATTTTTGTTGTGTATATAAAATTCTTCATAATCATGACCATCATATCCTTTATAGACAATATGTGCATAACC
>JAIORT010000879.1 GCA_021107975.1 Bacteroidales bacterium
AAACATTTAAAACACCGTATGATTATATCAAATTTAAAAAACATTAACCGGTTAAGAATAAATAACTGATTATAACCGGTTATACACAGATTTATAATTGGTATTTAGTGAATTAACTAAATTTTGTATAAAAAACCGGAGTTGCGTTTATAAACAAGTTGGCAATAATTAAATGAAGAAAGGATTAATCATATTAATTGGTTTGTTAATTGTACAAACATCAAATGCACAAATTATTTCACAAAAAGACTTTTTGAATACAGAGTGGTTTTCACATAATACGGACAGCCTTTTCTTTACGTCAGACACCATTAGCCTAATTAAATTTTCAAATATATATGACCAAGGAAAAGGCTACAAAATTTTTTACGAATCAGAATCACTAGGTGAACCTCAATCCGTGATATTTCAATTTAATAGACAAGGCAAATTAAACTTCTGGGTAAAAAACTACCATTGGAGTTCAAAAGCAATAATTGGAGAAAGAACGTGGAAAATCGATAAACAAAATGCTGAACTAGTGATTTATCGAAACGGAACTAAAGAATGGACACTTAAGCCAATTGAGAAAAACCAAATAGAATTTGAAAACAAAAACCAAAAATTTAAGACCACAGAATTAATAATGATTAAGAAGAAATAACTATTGCCAACAGCAAGTATATCACATAGCCGCATAGCGGTCATTAAGACAAAGAATTGTAAATTTGAAAATAGTACAAATCAATATAAATCAGAGTAAGGAACGGCTACGTGCCATACTTGCAAAACGTTAGCACATATGCAGAAAAAATGATAAAACTAACAACCTTTATATTATTATTCTCATTAATGACATTTATTTCAATAGGTCAGACTTTGAATCTGGACAGTTGCGGAATTGATTCAAATCCTATCCTTAACAAATTTGAAATAGCTTTTATAGACAGTGTATTTTTTGCTCCAATAGAATTAAAAAATGGAGATATCCATGACTTCACCAATGGATATGATTTTAAAGACAAAAGATTAGCATTTTTTGACTGTGCAGATGTGACCAATAATGGCTTCGTGACTAAAGAGGAATTTTTCAAAAAAATAATTCCTGAATATCATGGACCTCATGGAATCACAATATTAAAAGAAGAAGAAACAGGAAGTTACGATGCAATAATAACCATAAATTGCAAAATGATTAATGAGAACCAATTGATTGAAAAGTTGAAAGAAAATTTGAAATAAAAGCACATGTGCCAACACTTAAGCATCGTTTTTCGGCGGTAGCCGAAATATGTGCTTTATGTTGAACTAAACCGGATTTAAATGAAGTGATACATTATATATTGTGGAATCAATTTTTCAGCATTAAGTAGAGAATAAATGACAGGCATTTGAAGACAAAAATAACAAAATATTGAATAATAATCAAAAGCGGGTGAACGGCAAATTTCCATCACGAAGATTCGGGATGAAATAAGTTGCAATGTTTGAAATCATTTATTACAATTGCAAGAAGCCCAGCAAGGTCGGACACGTTTCTGAATGCTTTGCTACAAGGCCATTTCAAGGATTCTTGCCAAGGACGGTGCTGGAGAATATGGCGGTTAATGAGGACATCTGTTGTACACCAACAAAAGCTACCTCCCGAAAGGGAGGTTTAGTTCAACAC
>JAIORT010000584.1 GCA_021107975.1 Bacteroidales bacterium
CAGTCTTCTGCGACTGCTTCGGGTGAAGCTTGCTTGTTCAGCAGATACCCGGGCTATGCCCAGGTAAATTGTAACGGTGGGTTGTTGCACCTCCGCCAGAGTACATCAAGCTTCAGCGATTCCATTACTGCTGTGGTTACCTTGAGAATGATCTCTCCGGAATGATGAACGATCTTGCCGGCGATGTCGAACAGCCTGCGGCGGATTGTGGTGGAGTAGGCAGTCATTGGAATAATACCATCACAAGTATCCTGTTTGAAGGCTTCCAGGAGGAAGAAGCCTGTCAGCATCGTATAGTAATGGGCAGCGTTCATGCGGAACTGCTTGAAGGGAAGCTTCTCTGAAGCAAAATCCTTCACTGCTCTGTTTACAAGTTCATCATTCCCACGGTTATGATGACATTTGATGATTGAAGCGGCCTTGATCATATCTTCATGACCTGCCTGGATAAGCTGTCTGTCGATGTCATCACCAAGACCGATGTTGGTGTAAATGATGCTGTCCGGTTTTGCGAAGTCAAAGAGATATTGTCCGTCTTCAATGTTTAAAGTGCAGAAGAACGCTCTTCTGAATCTGTCCCAGCTTTTTCGGCAATCAGCAAATTCAAGGTAACTCCATTCATTATTGTTATCTTCAAGCTTCTCCGGCCAGAACTCCCCGGGAACGCCTTGAACGTACTCCTTGATGTCTCCGTATAACTTCCCACTGCAGATGAAGCCTATACCGAGATCCTTCTCATACAGTTCGAACAGCACTTGATCGAAGAAACCGCTGTCACACCTGAGAAGTATCGGAACTTCTGCGCTGTAGTGCTTCCGGATCTGCCTGACAACATGTTCTATCATCTTGTTCACAGTATCGGAATGGTTGCTGTGTTTATCTCCGGAGCGGAATACCGCATCGATCATATACCCCTTCCAGTTGAGCTGAAGGGGCTGGAAGCCCTTCACCTTCTTGTAGGTGGGCTTTACTCCATGACGCTGCTGTGCGTCATTGTTGTCCATCACCATGGTATCGATCCCGAGAATGATGATCGAAGGCTGCTCTACCTTAAGCCGCCATATGAAGAGCTTCTGCAGCAATTCCCTGAACTTGAAGTAGTTCCAGTCGTAAAACTTCCGGTAAAATCTCTTCACTGAATGGGATGACAGCATGTCCTTGAAAGAACATTCTATCCCTGCTGCATAGCCATCATCCTTCTTCAGCTCATCAAAGCGTGAGATGTATCGGCTTGTCCCGTCTGCAAGGAAGCAGAACAACTGCTTGAAAATATCAGATATCTTATTGCTCTTCTTATTCTTCCGTATGGATTTGAACAAATCTTCAAGCTTCGGATAAATATTGATGCTGTCGAGATACCGCACAAAAGGCGTAAGACCTGCTCTGCTTGTCAGTGTATCGTTGGTGACTTCAATCCGGTCAATTCTGTGGCTTGCGATATTCTGAGATTTTGTGATATTCTTCATGAAGTGCTTTTCACCTTTTGGGTGGTTGTTAGTTGCCATATTTGATCTTGTTAGAAACAAATATAACAACAACTTAACCCATATGAAAGGTGGGGCACTTCACCATGAATCGCTCAACTTAGGTACTAATAACTGCAGGGGGGTTCTATGCTCCGGACTGGGTTATACTGGCAGTTCT
>JAIORT010000005.1 GCA_021107975.1 Bacteroidales bacterium
AAATCAATAACAAAGCTATTCTGATAATTTTAGATGGATGGGGAATCGGTGATAAATCAAAGGCAGATGCTATTTATAATGCGAATACTCCTTATGTTGACTATTTGAAAAAAAATTATCCTGATTCTCAATTATTAACTTCCGGCGAAAAAGTTGGTTTGCCTGACGGACAAATGGGAAATTCCGAAGTTGGTCATTTGAATATTGGTGCAGGGAGAGTTATTTACCAGGACCTGGTAAAAATTAATAAAGCAATTACAGATAACAGCATAATAAAAAACAAGCAGCTTATTAATGCTTTTTCATACTCAAAAGAAAACAACAAAAGTGTTCATTTTATTGGCTTGGTGTCTGATGGCGGAGTACATTCGCTAAATACTCATCTGTATAAACTTTGTGATATTACAAAAGATTATGGTTTAAATAATGTATATATCCATGCTCTGACAGATGGCAGGGATACTGATCCGAGAAGTGGTTTGGGTTATATCAGAAATCTTCAGGAACATTTAAAAAGTTCCAATGGAAAAATTGTTTCGTTAATTGGCAGGTATTATACGATGGACCGCGATAAACGCTGGGAAAGGATTAAGCAGGGTTATGACCTGATGGTTGAAGGAAAAGGGAAAAAAACAAGAGATATTTTAGAGGCAATTCAGGAATCGTACGATGAGGGGGTTACTGATGAATTTATTAAACCAATTGTTGTAGTTGATAAAAAAAATAAACCGATTGGAACAATCAAGCAGGGAGATGTTGTAATATGTTTTAATTTCAGGACTGACAGGCTCAGACAGATAACCACTGCATTAACGCAGAAAGATTTTCCTGAATTTGGAATGAAAACAATGGACTTGTTATATTATACAATGACAAATTATGATGAATCCTTTAAAGGAATAAATATTATTTATGATAAAGAAAATGTAAAAAATACATTGGGAGAGCTTGTTGCTAAATCCGGGAAAAAACAGATTCGCATTGCCGAGACTGAAAAATATGCCCATGTTACTTTTTTCTTTTCAGGCGGCAGGGAAGAAAAATTTAAAAATGAAAAAAGAATTTTAATTCCATCTCCGAAAGTTGCCACTTATGACCTGCAACCCGAGATGAGCGCTTATAAAGTAAAAGATGCAATAGTATCAGAATTGAAAAAACAGGAAGCCGATTTTATTTGCCTTAATTTTGCCAATGGCGATATGGTGGGGCATACGGGTGTTTATGAAGCAATTTTAAAAGCCCTTGAAGCGGTTGATAAATGCGTGAATGAAGTAGTTGAAACAGCAAAAGCAAACGGATATACTTGTTTGATTATTGCCGACCATGGAAATGCAGATTATACTATCAATCCTGATGGAACGCCAAATACAGCACATTCATTAAATCCGGTTCCATGTATTTTGGTTTCCGAAAAATATAAAAAAATAAATAATGGTATTCTCGCTGATGTAGCCCCGACTATTCTTGCTATTATGGGAATGGATATTCCAGAGGAGATGACGGGTAAGGTGCTGATTTCATAGAACCTGTTTTTCTGGTTATTACAGAATTTATTTTTACCGCAAGGAACGCTAAGTTTTACGCAAAGAACGCTATGTTGTTGAATATGTATTCTTTGCGAACCTTGCGGTTCACATTGCG
>JAIORT010000351.1 GCA_021107975.1 Bacteroidales bacterium
TGGAATGTGAAAGACCCTTCACAGGTTACAGAGGAGTTGGATATTGTTGTTGATAAAAATTTGGCTGCCGAAAGAAGGGACAAATACGGCGGCCATCTGTTTGCTGATTATGCACTTCTTGGAAAAGATGGTTATCCTGTTGCTGTGGTTGAAGCAAAAAAGACATCGGTTAATGCGGAAAACGGACAGGAGCAGGCTTTGATCTATGCACAAAATATTAAGCAAAACAATCCTGGACGTGATCTGCCATTTGTGATATATACCAATGGTTATGATATTTTTCTATGGGATTCTGAACGCTACCCTCCACGGAAAGTTTATGGTTTTCCGACACGTGATGATCTGGAAAAAATGCTTTTCCTGCAAAAAAACGCAGGAACACTTTCTGAAGAATTGATTAATAAAGATATTGCGGGAAGACCATATCAAATTATGGCGGTTCGTTCCGTACTGGAAGCAATTGAAAATAAAAGAAGAAAATTCTTGTTGGTAATGGCAACCGGAACCGGCAAAACCAGAACGTGCATGTCGTTGGTTGACGTGTTGATGCGTACCAATTGGGTACAACGTGTCTTGTTTCTTGTTGACCGCGTGGCATTGCGCGACCAGGCTTTGGATGCTTTCAGGGAATTTTTGCCCAATGCACCTGTCTGGCCAAAACGGGAAGGCTTGTATGTGGAAAAAGAGTTTGCTACTGACCGGAGGGTTTATGTTACCACTTATCCAACTATGCTGAATGAAATTGAAGATGAACATTGCAAATTCTCTCCCCATTTCTTTGATATGATAGTTGCAGATGAAAGCCACCGTTCCATTTACAATGTTTATAAAAATATATTCGATTATTTTGATGCCATTCAATTGGGTTTAACTGCTACGCCTACCGACCATATCGAACACAATACTTTTCAATTGTTCGAATGTGAGGATGGATTACCCAGTTTCAATTATTCCTATGAAGAGGCTGTAAGCAATATTCCGCCTTACCTTTCCGATTTCGAAGTGCTGAAAATCCGCTCAAAGTTTATGATGGAAGGGATCAGCCATCATACAATTACTCCCGAAGATGCAAAAAAGTTGCTGGCCGAAGGAAAAGACCCGGATGCCATCAGTTATGAAGGTTCGGATATAGAAAAAAGAGTAACAAATAAGGGCACTAACGCACTCATCGTTCGTGAATTTATGGAAGAGTGTTTTAAAAGCGAGGATGGGGTTTTGCCCGGGAAAACGATAATCTTTGCCATCAGCCAAAAACATGCCTATCGGATTGTTGAATCATTTGACCGCTTATATCCTGAATACAAAGGACGCATTGCAAGGGTTTTAATTTCTGGGATAAAAGGAGTGCACGGAAAAGGCGGATTGCTCGACCGGTTTAAGAACAGCAACATGCCCAGGGTGGCTGTTAGTGTGGATATGCTGGATACAGGAATTGATGTGCGTGAAATTGTCAACCTGGTATTTGCCAAGCCGGTTTATTCTTTTACCAAGTTCTGGCAGATGATCGGCAGGGGAACAAGGATTTTGGAAGAAGATAAGCTGAAACCCTGGTGCTTAGAAAAAGATAAGTTCCTGATAATGGATTTATGGGAAAACTTTGAATACCACAAGGAGAATCCAAGAGGAAGAGAACCGGATT
>JAIORT010000854.1 GCA_021107975.1 Bacteroidales bacterium
GGAATTAAATGTCAACCTCTCTATTTAAAATGGGTTTACAATTAAAAACATTTTTATTAGTTTATAAAAAGTATCGAATCATATACCGTGTCATAGAGGATTCAGTCTTTATTCTAAGAATTATTCATGGAGCCAGGATGTTACGGGTTTAAGCCATTAAAGGGTCAAAGGTAGAGTCGACACTAAATTAACATATTTTTTGCACAATAACGTAATGTATGTTACTGTGCAAAAAATACTTTAATATTAAGGGAAATATCGGGATGAAAGATTTAGTTAATCGGCTTAAAAAATATTTATTGGATACGCTTGGCATAACGGTCACGTTGTCGAAACCGGCAAATGTGGGTTCGCTTCCTTTTTTTCTTCAGGATATTTATGATGTGTTCCAGGTCGGGTTGTTGAATGAAGAATTTATTATTTTGGCCTCAAGAAACGACAGCGAGCTTACCCCTGCGACAATTCATAAACATATCGATATCGTGAGCAAACAGCTCAGGATGAAAGCTGTTTTTGTACATTCCATTATTTCATCGTTTAACAGAAAACGGCTGATAGAGTACAAAGTTCCTTTTGTCATACCGGGGAATCAGATGTATTTCCCGGATTTAGGCATTGATTTGAGGGAATATTTTATTAAAAAAAGAGCAACAACAGTCATTTTGGGACCATCGACTCAGGCCGTTATTCTCTATGCACTGACCCAAACACTGACCGAACCTTTAACCCCAACGCAATTAGCGGAAGCACTTGGATATTCACGGATGACAATGACCCGATCGCTCGATGAGATCGAATCAGCAGAGTTGGCTGAGGTATCGGTCGTGGGCAGGAAAAGATTGGTTCATTTTGACAAAAACCGCAGGGAATTATGGGAAAAAGCGCTTCCTCATTTGAAAACGCCGGTAAGAGAAAATGTATGGCTAAAAACTCTGATCGATGAGTTGCCGGTCTGTCAAGCCGGCCTGACAGCCTTGGCCTGCTATTCAATGTTGACTTCACCCAAAAAGCAGATTTACGCAGCTTCCGTGAAAGACTGGAAAGCCATAAAGCGTAAATATCCCAGTGACATTATTTCTTATCCGGATGAGGCAGAATGTGAACTGGAGGTCTGGAGCTACTCTCCAGGCTTATTTGCAAATGATAAAATAGTTGATCCATTCTCTCTGTATCTGAGTTTAAGAGATATTAAGGATGAACGCGTTGAATCCGCCATGGAAGAGATGATGGAGGGTATTGAATGGTAAGGGGACTTGATCTTTTCCGGGATTATTTCAAGGATTATACTGATAAATATATTCTGATTGGCGGAACTGCATGTGATTTAGCGATGGAAAGTATGGGTCTTAATTTCAGAGCAACAAAAGATCTGGATATTGTTTTAATTGGGTGCGGCTCTTATGAAACAAGTTAAAACAGTTGCAAATAGAGGGGTTCAGCATTATCAGCATTGGCTTTACGCTACTTTCTGGCAAGATAATCCAGTTGCCGAGGGATATCTCGGCTGATTGTTTAAAAATACTCATCACAAGGCTGCGTGATGAGGCAGATTTCGGTAGCATTGTTTTTTTACTGGACAGCAAGTCATATTTCCGTTATGGAAGGATAGCGGGAGGTAGATGACATGCAAA
>JAIORT010000731.1 GCA_021107975.1 Bacteroidales bacterium
TTATTGTCTTGTAAGCCGTTAAACTATCGCCAAAACTGTCTGTGATTGTAAGCCGCAAATTATATTTACCGGCACTTAAACTCGTTGTGTTCCATGTAGCCAGAACATCACTATCAACCTGGTTTGTTGATTCTTCTAACAGTGTCCAGACCGAATCCCCTGCCGGAGACCAAAATAGATTATAGCAGTCAAAAGTAACAGGGTTCTGCGGCCCGGCATCTATCCACGCCGAGCCTAATACATCAACGGTTGTTCCAATTACGTTATCCGAAAGACTGTCAATCGCTGTAAACATCACGAGAGATGCATCCAAAGCATAAGGCTTAAGGCTATCAATGAAAGTACAGTTTACTGCAAGAAAATATGATTCATCATGTGCAATGTTATAACTTATTCTATGGTCGGGTCTTGGATCGAAGCAGGTATTGTTCAGAAGTAAGGTAGCGTTAAACCATGAACTTGAAAAAGTCCTGACAATCCCATCGGAAAAAAACAAGAACCCGTTGTCAACAGGCGAAGTGCAGCTTGGAAATCCATCAGATATGGTATTGGTTACATACATCTCCGATTGATTGTGTGCTTTTGATTCGGCATACCTGCAATTATCTATATAAACAACAGCGGTATCATATATATAAGGGAACCACATGTGCAGGTAGGATTTCGTAATTTGGCAAAACCTGTCGTTGAATGGAAAAATCAAGTTCCAATAAAATGTATAATCTTCAATACCGGTTATCGTTACATCTTCATAAATCCTGAATGCTATGCTGATAAAAGATGAATCTATTTTAATATAACTATCCCGCCAACTCTCTAATCCCCACATCACGCCTTTACAATTATCAAAAGAAACAGAATAATTTATCCCGTTTATTCCGTTCAGGTTAGAGTCGAATACGTATTGATTAACAGTGTCCCAATCGGGGAAATTATAATCAAGGGTATCTCCGGCAGCAGTGCCAAACCAGGGAAGAATCGTGTCGCAACGTGTGAATGAAACCTGACATGAATCATTAATTGTTAAATCGCCTACCATGTTTACATCTTCAAGTACAAGTTCAGACTTATCCCAGATTTTACGAAAATTCCATACCGGGAAAAAAGTTTGCTTCGCAATATAATGACTGTTATCATATTGCCTGATTTGATAAACAAAATTAGCGTCAACAATCGAATTCGTTGATTCAAAAGAAGCGTTGTCCTGAAGCTGGTGAAGATAATGTGAGTTATATTGTTGAGGTACGTTAAGTAAAGCATTGTTTTGTAAAATAACTTTACTGTTGTCGAATTGGTTCAAATGACCATAAAGGGTCAGTGTTGCGCCATCCACAAGCAAAACACCCTGTCCTAAAGTAATGATGTCGCCAATCTGTACAAAGTTTGTATAAACAAAAAAAGTATCAGGTTCGGGTCCAATATAAAGAGTGCTTTTGTCTCCTGTAATTACAAAATCTTCCCTATCCTGCAAAACAGAGTTTGTATTCAAATATAAACTATTTTTATACATATCATTTTGCAACGGCTGTTGTGTTATGTTTTTTTTCGCCGTATTATTTTCATTTTGATAGTAATTACTGATTGCCCTGTTTACTTTATCCTGAGGGAATTGTGCAAATAAATTATTAAA
>JAIORT010000330.1 GCA_021107975.1 Bacteroidales bacterium
AAGGATAAATCGCTTTTGGCATAGCTTTTCTGATGGAATAAAAAGATGCCCTGTGGGGACATCCGGGACACAAAGTCGGCTTTCTGATGGGAAGCTCAAGGCCTCCCATAAGTTCGAAGGCTTCCTGTCCGCAGTCATGGTCTGATAAGGGAGAAAGCCCGCAATCAGATAGCGCTTTGTTCAGAACCCCTTCAATTTTTTCAGGAACCAGCTCACCTTCCATGGGCACATGGCCGGAGAGCCGTCCCAGAGTTTTGCGCTTATCCCTTAACATATATTCAATCACTGTGTCGGTCTCTTCAATTACCAATACCTTGTCGCAGGCATCCGTGAACTCGTCAGCCAGTTTTTCAGGGAAAGGGTAGGGCGCACCCAGTTTCAACACCGGGATATCATCTCTTCCATACTCTTTAAACATATCCTGAACCACGCTTGAGGGGACACCGCCGGTTACAATCCCGAATGGATAAGATTTTCCTTTTTCAAGGGTATGCATATTAAAAGGTGCAAAGATATCAAATTTTTCGCTGATTTTCAGATGTTTTTCATTCAATGCCTTGTGCTGCATAAACCTGAACTTAGGCGTTGATGCCCAACGGGTTGGCTCCCGTTTAAAATCAGCCTTGGTCAAATTATTCTCAAGAACATCGTATTTGATATTCTGCCGTGCGTGGCAGACCCTGATGGCAGGCCTGACCATCACAGGTACTTGGTAATCTTCGGAAAGATCAAAGGCAGCCTTGATCATTTCCCTTGCCTCTTCAGGGTTTGCCGGATCTAACACCGGCACTTTGCCCAGGCGTGCCATAAGCCGTGAGTCCTGCTCGGTCTGGGAAGAATGTGGCCCCGGATCATCACAGGAGATAATCACAAGTCCGCCGATATTGCCGATATAGGCCGCAGACATAAACGAGTCCGCCGCAACATTCAGGCCCACCATTTTCATGCAGCAGGCAGCCCGCTTGCCGGATATGGCAGCAGCAAAAGCATTGTCAAACGCTACCTTTTCATTAATAGACCATTCAATACTGGTGTTCAGGTTGGCTGCCTTTGAAAATCTGACTACCTCTGGGAGAATTTCCGAACTTGGTGTGCCAGGATAGGAGGTCATGATCTGGCAGCCAGCCTCTAAAAGCCCAAGTGCTATGGCACCGTTTCCTAATAAAAATTCTTCTTTCATTGTAAGATCCTCAAATAAGATTAATGGTTTTGACAGTTTTGTAAAAAGCTACAATATGCCGCTTTGCAACACTGTAACCGAAAATAACTTATCAATTATATCATAAGATTATGAACATCGAACATCCAACGTCCAACGTCGAATATTGAATAAGGTATTCTGACGATTTATAAATTGACAGAGCGACACGCGACGCAAGTCCGCCTGAGGCGGACGCGGCGCGAGCGATTTCATCATTCGATGTTCAACGTTGGATGTTCGATGTTCGATGTTCAAAAACCGTTTTGCAACAATGTAACCGAAAACAACTTATCAATTATGTCAAAAGGTTATAATTGAGTTATTTGAAAGTAAAAAACTTTCTTTTACGATAGATTTTATCTACCCACAATGGTCCGTCCGATGATCATTTTTTCGATTTCCTTTGCCCCTTCATAGATTTCAA
>JAIORT010000787.1 GCA_021107975.1 Bacteroidales bacterium
TTTTCTGTTATCTTTTTCAATTTTTTTGAGAAATTCCCAGATGTCATCAAGTTTGTCAGTTGACATTTTTTCGATTCGCCTTAATATTTTTGTTCTTATTTCTCTTTCTTTAAGCATAGTAGCTATTTTTAAATTTTACTCACCAAAGATACGAATTATTTTCTAATTAAGTACAAACCAAAAAAGGTAAATAGTCCGTTTACTATCAGGAGTTCGAATCCAAATTTATAACCATTAAACAGTTGTTCGGAGAAATAACTCAGGAAATAACAAACAACCGGTGAGAGCACGGCAATTACCGGAACCCATTTATCTTTAACAGAATATCTGGCAAATAATCCGAAAGCATACATTCCTAATAAAGGACCGTAAGTATAACCTGCTATTGTAAATAATTTTTGAATTACTGCCTGGTCATTAATCGCCCTGAAAATAATTATTACAAAAAGGATCAATATTGAAATGCCGATATGTACAACAAATCGTATCCTTATTTTTTGTTTTTCCGTTATGTTTTTCATCCTTTCCAAACCAAGGAAATCCAGGCTGAATGAAGTTGTAAGTGCGGTAAGTGCACTGTCGGCGCTCGAATATGCCGCTGCTATCAAACCGATAATAAAAACCAATCCTGCTATAGTGCCAAGATAGTCTATTGCAACAAAAGGAAAAAGGTCATCGGAAAGAGCCGGGATATTAATTCCGGTTTTTCCTGCATAAATAAACAATACGGCTCCGAGGAATAAGAATAATAAATTTACAGGGACTAAAATCCAGCTTAGTGTTATAACATTCTTCTGCGCATCTTTCAATGTACGGCAGCTAAGGTTCTTCTGCATCATATCCTGGTCAAGCCCGGTCATTACAATGGCGATGAAAGCGCCGCTTAGAAACTGTTTCAGAAAATATCTCGGATCCCTCCATTCGGTTAAATAAAAAATCTTTGAATATTTGCTTTCGGTTACCATAGAAATTAGAGAGGAAAAATTTATATCCAATGCTTTTACAATAAAAAAAACAGAAATTACTACGGCAAGAAGCATGAATGTGGTTTGTAAAGTATCGGTCCATACAATGGTCTTAATGCCGCCTTTAAAGGTATAAAGCCAGATAAGGACAATGAATATAGTGATAGTCAGCCAAAAGGGGACGCCCAACGCATCGAAAACAAAAAGCTGGAGTACGTTCACGACAAGAAACATCCGAAACGAAGCGCCAATGATCCTTGAAAGAAGAAAGAAAAAAGCGCCGGTCTTGTATGACCAGAATCCAAAACGGATTTCGAGGTATGAATAAATGGAGGTCAGATTCAGCTTGTAATATAAAGGCAGTAATATTTTTGCAATAACAAAATATCCAACTAAGTAGCCAAACACAACCATCATATAAGAAAATTGTGTAGTTCCAACCCAGCCCGGTACCGAAATAAATGTTACACCCGATAATGATGCTCCTACCATACCATACGCAACTATAAACCATGGTGATTGCTTATTGCCAATGAAAAATGTACGGTTAGTTGCCTTGCGGGAAGTTACCCATGATACTGCGAACAACAAAACTGTGTATGAAAGAAAAACCAGAAGGATAAGTTGAGGAGACACTTTTTGATTTACGATTTACGA
>JAIORT010000765.1 GCA_021107975.1 Bacteroidales bacterium
GGATTAAAATGTTTATTAAAAGTGTTGAATAATTATATCAATAATCCACTCCACGAAAGTGCCATAAAACACGTTACCGGCGAAGCGATTTATATCAACGATATGAATGTGGGCGGACTATTGTCCGGATATATGGTTGCCAGCCCTTATGCCCATGCTTTGATCAAATCATTTGATTTTGAAAAGGCAAAAAAGATTCATGGCGTTAAAACCATACTTTCCTACAAAGATATTCCGGGAGAGAACCAAATGGGTCCGGTTTTCCATGATGAACTTTGCCTGGCTGAAAATGAAGTTACATTTATCGGACAGGCTATTTTCCTTATCGCCGCCGAAAACATGGAAATTGCCCGCAAGGCTGAAAAACTTATTGAAATCGAATATGAACCTCTCGAAGCTATCCCCGACCTCAAAACTGCCATAGCAAAAAACAATCGTTTACATCCTCTCCGAAAAATTGAATGTGGCGATATTAAAAAAGGATTCGATTCTTCTAATCATGTTTTGGAAGGAGAATTGAAAACAGGCGGACAGGAACACTGGTATTTAGAAACTCAATCAAGCCTTGCAATTTCGGGTGAAGGAAAAGAGATAAAAGTATTCAGTTCCACGCAACATCCTTCCGAAACACAGGCAATAGTTGCAGAAGTACTTGGAATCCCGCGAAATGAAGTGGAAGTTGAGATCAGACGAATGGGTGGCGCTTTCGGAGGAAAGGAAACCCAGGCGAATCATTATGCTGCATGGGCTGCACTATTGGCTCATGCAACCGGTCAGCCTGTTAAAATCCATTTAAGCCGCGACGACGACCAGATAATGACCGGTAAACGGCATCCGGTTTTAAATAAATATAAAGTTGGTTTTGATAATAACGGACTGTTAAAAGCATTGGATATTGAAATGAATATTAATGCCGGGTCTTCTACTGATCTTACAATGGCTATTCTTGAAAGGGCTTTATTTCATGTTGATAATGCCTGTTACATTCCCAACTTACGGGTAATTGGAAATACATGGAAAACCAATTTGCCTTCAAACACCGCTATGAGGGGTTTTGGCGGTCCGCAGGCTATGGCTGTTATTGAAGATATTGTGGACCGGATTGCAAGATTTCTCGGGAAAGATGCTTTGGAAATCCGTCAATTGAATTTTTATAAATCAGAAACAAATAATAAAACCCATTACGGGCAGATTATCGAAAACAACAGGCTGCCACTGCTTTATGAACAAATCACCGCTTCTTCCGAATATTTTCAAAGAAGGAAAGAGATAAACAAGTTCAATAACGAAAATGAATTTTATAAAAAGGGGATGGCGCTTACACCTGTTAAATTCGGCATCTCATTCACTACTTCTTTTTTGAACCAGGCAGGAGCCTTAGTGAATATTTATAAAGATGGAACTGTACTAATAAATCACGGCGGTACGGAAATGGGTCAGGGATTGTTTACAAAGATCATTAACATAGCTGCCGCCGAACTTGGAGTAAGCCGGGAATATATCAAAGTGAACGCTACAAACACGTCTAAAGTTCCCAACACATCTGCCACAGCCGCATCTTCAGGCAGCGACCTGAATGGCATGGCAGTAAAAAATGCTGTCGAAAAACTGAAGGCAAG
>JAIORT010000863.1 GCA_021107975.1 Bacteroidales bacterium
CCTGGATTATGGGATTTGCCGATCCGGCATTTTCGGGCAGAGGTACCGGCTATAATTATTTTGATGGAAATAATTGGGGTCCTTATCCTACTGAAAGACTTGAATCTGAAAGATGCGGCTGGCCATCTTATGCTCCTCTCGGTGATGGTGAAATTACCGCTTGTCACAGATATGCAACAGGCTTAAATCAAGTTATTATATTTATGTATAGAGAAATCAAAGGTGAAGGTGAATGGACAGAATTTCATTTCGAACCGCCTGCAGGTGCTTATGGATTGATGTGGCCAAGGATGGTTACATCAGGCGAAAATCATGATGTTATACACTTAATAGCTGTTACAACTCCAACAGGACATGGTGGTACTGCATATCAGGGACAAGATGGTGCTTTGCTTTATTCAAGATCAACTGACGGTGGAGTAACATGGGAACCTGAAAATGTTATTTTAGAAGGATTGGGAATAGATTATTTAGATAATGTCGGTGGTGATGATTATGCATGGGCAGAGCCTAAGGGTGATAATCTCGCTTTTGTTGTTCACGATGGTTCGAGAGATGGTATTGTTATGAAATCTACCGATGGTGGAGATAGCTGGGATAGAATAGATTTTTACACAAGTCCTTTTGGAGGTTTCCTCCCTAACGATACTCCCAAATGGGGCGGTGGAGATGCAACCAACGCAGCCGCAATTGACAACAATGGTATGGTGCATGTTGTTTTCGGAAGATTGATACACAGGATTGAGGCAGGTGCAGGTTCGTACTATCCATGGACAGATGGCTTAATTTATTGGAATGAAAATATGGATCCTTTGGATTCTCTTATTGTAGGAAGCGATGTATTTAATCTGGATAATCTTGAAAATGCCGGATATTTAGTCGGTAGAGTACAGGAATACGGAGGCGATTCAATTATTGATATTACTACTTATGAAGCTTCTTTAACCGCTATGCCACAGATTGCAATAAATAAGGCTAATAATATTTTTGTTAGCTGGTCTGCAGTTTCAGTCGGATTTGACAATGGAGTAAAAAATTACAGGCATGTCTGGGGAAGATTTAGCGAATACGATCCTATTACACTGACATGGAACGATTGGAGCGCTTATGAAGATTATACAGGAGATTTATTCCACCTGTTCTCCGAATGTGTTTTCCCGTCATTAGCTCCTTACACTTCATTTGCTCCTTCCTCTCTTGATAATGATTATTATCATATTGTTTACCAAACGAGCAATGAGCCGGGTATTAATCAAAGATACGAAGATCATGGAGTAATTGATAACAATATGGTTTATCTTGCTATCGATGATTTGCTTCCCTATATTACCGGAATAGATGAAAATGCAGATAATGCTATTACTTATGTTTCATCTAACTATCCTAACCCGTTTAATGAAACTTCAATGGTTCAGGTTGATGTAGTTAATTCATGTAATTTAAACATGGAAATAATTAATATAATGGGTCAGAAAGTATATGAAATAAATAAAGGCGAAGTAAACAGCGGAACACATTTCTTTAAAATTCATGCAAATAAATTATCCGCAGGTATATATTTCTACACTGTTAATGCAGGCGATACTTCTATTACAAAGAAGATGATTGTGGAATAA
>JAIORT010000758.1 GCA_021107975.1 Bacteroidales bacterium
AAATGGGCTAATAAAAAGGGCCATGAATATCTTGGCACTGTTGAAGAATCAGGTTTTTTCAAAATCTATTTGAAAAAAGGATAATAGATATGGAGGAAAATAAAACCGCTCCAAAAATTCTTGTATTTTCTACGGAAAAAATTTCAGATCCCGCTATTGATTTAGCGGGTCTTCTGAAAAAACACTACCCGCCAACAGTTTACACTATAAATGTGCCATGTTCAAGCGCTATCAAATCAAGGTGGATATTACATGCATTTGAGAAAGGTTTTGACGGAGTATTTATTGCTGCAGACGGAACCGATTGCCCATATAGTGAGACTTGTACGGAAAGAACCGGAGAATTAGTTCAACGAACACATGATTTAATGAAAGAAAAAGGGCTTGACCCTGCCAAATTAAAAATGGCTGCAATATGTTCAGTTTGTTCCGAACCTTTTGTTAAACACATGAAGAATTTTGTTAATGCTTTATCTAATTAGAGTTTGTTTATAAAGTAACGCAGCCCGCTGTTTGGGATTTGCAATCCCGAACTAAATATTTAAAGGATTTATAATCCGCTTTTACATGGCTGCTATTGGGGATTACAAATCCCCGAATATTAACCTTTCGGATTGCAAATCCGAAAGAGCGGTAGGTAGAGTAGGCAGGAGTAGACAGGGGAATTATCAGGGAGCAAAAGAATTAATTATTATAAAATATGTCAATAAATATGACACAATCAAACGAATATGATGTTCTTGTAATTGGTGGAGGTATAGCCGGTGAAGAAGCGGCATTAAACCTTGCTAACATCGGCTACAAAGTAATACTTGTAGAAAAAGACCTTTCGATAGGCGGAAAAATGATTCATCTTAGCAAGGTTTTCCCAACACTCGACTGTGGCGCATGTATCACAACACCAAAAGTTTCGGAAACGGCAAGGCATCCGAACATCTCAATTTTTACAAATAGTGTAGTTGAGGATATTGAAAAATTTTCTGAAAATGATTTTTCAGCTATTCTTGTTGAAAAACCAAGATATGTTACGGATGATTGTACTGGTTGCCAGATATGTGAAGAAAAATGTCCGGTAGTTGTAAAAGACCAGTATCAATGGGATATGGTAGGCAGAAAAGCGGTTTATGTACCATTCAGTATTGCCAATCCGCGAATAGCAGCAATAGATATTGAAAATTGCAGTCTTTGCGGATTATGCGAAAAAGTTTGCCCTGCCAATGCAATTGATTTTACACAGGAAGAAAAAAGAAGCACTATTAAGATTAAATCCGTAATTATTGCAACAGGATTTGAACTTTTCGACCCGTTACGTATTCCAAGATATGGATATGGAAAGTTCAAAAACGTTGTTACATCCATGCAAATGGAAAGGCAATTGGTTCCTACGCGTCCGTTCAATAATGTGCTTCGCCCTAAAGACGGAAAAATGCCTGACAACATTGCTTATGTCTTGTGTGTAGGTTCGCGTGACGAAACAATTGGAAATCCGATTTGTTCGCAGGTATGTTGCATGTATTCTACCAAGCAGGCTCAACTGCTTATGGGTGCATTACCTATGGCAGATGTAACAATTTATTATATTAATATCCGGGCATTTGGTAAAGGTTTTTGCGAAT
>JAIORT010000485.1 GCA_021107975.1 Bacteroidales bacterium
AACTTTTGTTCTCAAATCTATTCGTATATTTTCCAAATCTTCTTCGTCCGGAATATATTTAACTTTATACGTGCCGACAATTTCCAAACCAGATGTTTTTAAATATTCGGTAATTTTCGGAATGCTTTGGTCTCCCCATCCATAAGAACCAAAGGCAATTGCTTTCCTGTTTTTTGGAGATAGACCGTTCAGATAAGTTAAAAATGCTGCAACAGTAGGCAGGATATTTCTATTCAGAGTTGGCGAGCCGATACAAATATATTCTGCAGTTAATATTTCTGTCATAATATCCGAGATATGATTATGTTGCAAATTTAAAATCGGCGCTTTATAATTTTTTTCTTCAAAAACATCCTGAATTGCATAAGCCATTTTCTCAGTTGACTTCCACATGGTGTCATAAATAATAATCGCTTTTTTCTCAGTTTGATTTGAAGACCAATTTTTATATTCTTCGATAATTTCACTTAGATGTTTTCGCCAGATAATTCCATGGCTCGGAGCAATTATTTCAATATTTAGTCCTGATGCTTCAATCAATGCTTTTTGTACTTGTTTTGAATAAGGCAATACGATATTAGCATAATATTTCCGTGCTTCATGCAAAATAATATCAAAAGGATATTCGTCATCAAACCGGGCTGATGATGCAAGGTGTTGCCCAAAAGCATCGTTTGAAAACAGGATATTTTCATCAGGCATATAAGTCAACATATTATCGGGCCAATGAACCATTGGAGTGAGAACAAATTGCAAACTTCTTTTTCCCAGACTAACGGAATCACCGGAATTAACTATCTTGAAGTTCCAGTCTTTTTTGTAATGGGCTTTTAATCCTTTTTCACCGGCAGGGCAAGTTATTATAGTTGCATTAGGTGCAATTTCCATAAGTTCGGGCAAAGCACCCGAATGGTCCATTTCAACATGATTTGATACAACATAATCAATTTTTGAAGGGTCAATAACATCGGAAATTCTTTTAAACATTTCTTTTGAAAAATGTGCTTTCACAGTATCAATGAGTGTTATCTTTTCGTCAATAATCAGGTACGCATTATATGTTGACCCTCTTTGGGTAAGATAACCGTGGAAGTTTCGTAAATCCCAGTCAATAGCTCCTACCCAGTAAATACCTTCTTTTATTTTTATTGCTTTCATATATTTATTTTTATTATTAATTCAGTATCCATACCCACTTAATTTTGTACGTGCAAAATATAAATATTATACGCACTTTGCAAATTTTAATTAGAGTTTCTCACTTATCCAACAACCATTTCCATACCGGTAAAACCTTTATCGTTTTATTATTTATTTTTAATTCCGTTTCCTGGCTGGTAGTTAATATTATTCCTTCATTCAATTTATAAGAATCCAAAGCCTCTGTTAAACCACGAATTTCTCTTTTTTCATTATCCGAATTCAATTCGTTTGTAACCTGAAAAGCTTGTGTAATGGTATTTTTCTTGTGTATCAAGAAATCACATTCGTAATTTTTTCTGTGGTAAAAAATATTTTTATTTTTCCTTCGCAGTTCTAAATAAACGAGGTTTTCGAGTAGTTTACCCGTGTCATTTACAAATTTAAAACTTACGGCATTCAATAAACCATTATC
>JAIORT010000845.1 GCA_021107975.1 Bacteroidales bacterium
TTCTGATTTCATTGTTACTACTCAGTCATCCGGATGTTTATTCCCAAACCATCCCCTACCCTGTTGTTCCCGATTGGGAATCTGCAGCTAACGGACATATTGCAACAGGGCTGGGATTAGCTGATATTGATAATGACGGCTGGAAAGACCTGATAGTTGCTAATGGTAACGACATCCAGCGCCAGCACTTAGTAGTTTATTACAACAACGGCGATGGAACATTTCCTTTATCTCCCGACTGGCAATCGGACGACATTGATTATCACGGGCATCTTTCTGTTGGCGATATTAACCTTGATGGCTGGGTGGATGTGGCGGTTTCGGTTTATATCGGTCCTTCCGGTTTTAGTGATCCCGGAAAGGTTAAGGTTTATTACAACCAGGAAGGCGAATTAGAAGGAACACCCTCTTTTGAGTCTTATGAATTTTATACTTTTTCATGCGCTCTCGGCGATGCTGACGGAGACGGAGACCTTGACCTCGCCACAACAGGAGGCGAACCTTACGGTTCACTATTCGACAAAGGAAAAATATTTATTAATCGTAATGGCACTTTCAGCGAAAATCCCGAATGGACAACGGATAATGACTTCGGCTCGCTGGATGTGGACTTTGGCGACATTGACGGGAACGGTTTCCTCGATGTGGTATTTTCGAGCGAAGAAACACCGAATTATATTTTCCTCGCTGATGATAACGGTAATATTTCCACCTCCGCTGCCTGGCAGTCTTCCGAAACTTCCAATTATATCAACTCATTAGATTTTGGTCTTGTTGGTTCAGATAAAACTCCAGGTGTGGTTATGACCGGGAACAGTCAGCTTGGAGGCGATGGTAAAGTAAGGTTGTATGACTTTGGATCAGGTGTGCCTGCTACAAGTTCGGCAAGCTGGTCATCCAATCCGTTCGGTTATGGTTCGGGAATACTTTTGGCAGATGTTGACTTAGACGGCATCCTGGACCTGATATACGGAGGCTGGTGGCTGCCAATGAAAATTGCTTTGGGTGAAAATAACGGGTTTGAAATGAATCCTTCATATACATCCAATACAAGTTCAGTAGTTGAAACAATACAGATTGCCGACCTTGACAGGGACGGAATACAAACAGCAACTGAAACTTTCAACATCAACACAGACGGAATTTCAGTAATTTATGTAGAAAAACAATTAGTCGAAAACATTATTTCTGTCAGTTTAAACGGCATACCTGTCAGCAGGAGCTTTTATTGCTTTGTAATAAATAAGAACTGGATATCATTTAAAGACAACCTGAAAACAGGTGATGTGATTGTGGTGGAATATGAATACAGCGACAGAGGAGATATTGTTATTTCCAACTGGGACAGCAGTAAAGGAAATTATATCTTCTATAACGATCCGACGACATCGGTTGAGCCGGGATCTTTTATCAGTACGGAAGGATTCAGTATTTATATCGCTCCAAACCCGGTTTCAGATAAATTTACAGTAAATTATTTTTTACCGGAGAAAGCATTAATTGAAATTATACTAACTGATTTATTCGGCAGAAAGGTAGTAAAAACATTTCGTAAATGGGAGCAGGCAGGCAAACATTCAGTTGAGATCAATACAGACAATCTATCTAAAGG
>JAIORT010000184.1 GCA_021107975.1 Bacteroidales bacterium
TGGAAAGCGATATTCTTATAGAAAAGAATTCTACAAATATATACAATATATTAAATACAAAATACCTTATGGTAATTTTAATGCAAATTTTATTTTACCACAGCTTCTTCCATTCCGTTCCATTATAAAACCGTAAGGTATCATTATAATATATCAGGTCGCCTTCAGATGGGCTTATTGGATAAGTTGATATTTCTTTAAGATTCAAAACAGAATCTGCTGTTATAATTTCACTTTGTAAATTGCCTTTAACCGAAACATCGGCATTAAACTCCAGTTCATCATTTTCCATATCACCTTTTATAAACGGTGTACTATTATCATTTTTATTATCAATAAGTAAAAAATTGCTTCCGTTCCAGCCTTTTCCTGTCTGGTATCCAAGGAAAATATTTTTTGAACCGGTAGCGTCTCTTCCCGTTTCAAAAGGACCAATAAAAATATTGTCATCATTGTTAACATCATATCCTGCATATTTCCCGATAAAAATACATCGGGAATTTGTAGCGCCGTATTTAAACCCGGCATAGTTACCCATAAAAATATTGTCATCACCCCCTCCTCCCCATGCATAGCCGGCACGATCGCCAATATAAATACTTCGTGCGCCATTTCTTCCGTTTCCCGCTTGATTACCTATGCACGTGGTTAACGATGCTGTTGAAATATGTTCTCCGGCAGATGAACCGAGGAATACATTATCATTTCCCGAAGTAAGATTATAGCCCGAATACATTCCAAGGCAAACATTTGAACCACCTGTGGTAGTCTCATGAAAAACATCAGTACCGATACCTATGTTTCCATTGCCTGTCATATTCAAATCAAAAACAGTTTTTCCGTACAAACTATTTCCGATAAGAATATTACCATAGTTATCATTTTGATAGCCGATTTTAATATCACGTTCACCTATCAAAAACTGTCCGCGACTTTGCCATGATTGATTTGAATATCCGGGGAAAATAAGCGTGTCTTCAATTCGGGCATTGCCATTTATATGCAATTTTTCAACAGGATTAACTGTATCAATACCCACATTGCCCGTAACATTTGAATATAAGTTATCAGACGAAAGTGTCCAGTCGCCATCATCGTTGTTTCCTGTAGTTTCGGAATATAAGGCATACGGTACTGAAAGTAATTGAGTTGTACCCATGTATTGAAAATTAGTTCCACCGGTATCATCAATTTCGATTTTCAGAAAATAATTATCATTACCCCAGTTAATACTATCAAAGGTTCCTGAAATAATATTTCCATTTCCTATATTAAGTGAAATTATTCCGAATTGATTTGTTGTATCGCTATGGGTTTCACTATAAATTATAATTCCCGATTGACTTCCTTTAATAATGGAACTCCGTATCGAGATGTTTTGATTGCAAAGAATATTACCGGTTGTATCTCTTACAACAGCCTGGTATTTAAAAGCCTTTGGTGATTGGGCAAATAATAACAGGCTAAAGAGAATTAGTAAAGCTGTTGTAATAATTCTAATAAATGATTTCATTTAATTGTTATTAAGCATGTTAAAGCAAAAATGTAAAATATCAGGATTGTAAATAAAAGCTTCATTTGATAATTTTAAAACAAATTTACAAAAAAATT
>JAIORT010000120.1 GCA_021107975.1 Bacteroidales bacterium
ATGAAGTTATAACCTGGGATGATATGTATGACAATTTGTGGGATGAAGAAATATGGGATGACTATTTTTAACTTATTAATTTATCTCGTTGAAATTCAAAAATAAAATTCATAAGAAATACCATCTAAAAAGAGACCTGGTTTATTTAAGTAAACAAACTGCAAAACCTTCCGGATCAGTTGTCTTCACTATAATATTTATCGTCGTCATATTTATTGGATGCCGAGCAACCCCCCTTCGCCTTCAACAGTCTGAAGTAAATACCTCTTTTAAGTTTACCAATGATGTACCATTCGAAGAATATATTCGAATAACACGATCAATGATTGAAAAAACGCGTGTAGATATCAATGAACGTAATAAAACGATTATGCTCGAAGCTAACAGTCCCTTTGAGCTAAAACCGGATTTATCCTTATATCCACAAAATGAGAATGGAAAATTTAAAAAAGGAATACTTCTTATCCACGGCCTGTTAGATTCTCCCTATATTATTAAGCAGGTTGCATTATATCTCCAGTCAAAAGGATTCCTCGTAAGATCCATCTTGCTGCCGGGGCATGGAACGGTTCCGGCTGACTTAACGAAAGTCAGCCATCATGAATGGATTAAAGCTACCGAATATGGAATACACAGGCTTCAGCACCATGCAGAAAAGGTCTATATAGGCGGCTTTTCAACCGGAGGAGCATTGAGTATCCATCAGGCATTAAAAAATCCTGTCATTAAGGGCCTCATACTTTTTTCCCCGGCACTGGGCATTAAAACCAAGATGGCCGGGTTCGCAGGCCTTGCAAATTTCTTTACAGACTGGCTGGTAATAAGAGATGACATGGATTATGCAAGGTACGAGTCCTTCCCATCAAATGCCGCTGATCAGATATATCAACTTACATGTGATATTGACGACTTGATACTCAAAGAAGGTAAACATATAAATACTCCTGTCTTTATTGCTCTGAGTGCTGACGATATTACCGTTGATGCGGAAAAGACACTCTATTTCTTCAAAAATTATGTATCTGCTGAAAATAGTATGCTTATTTTGTACACCACAAAAATAAAAAAATACCCTATAAATAAGCACTCAAGAATTGTAATTAAAAACAGTTTTTTGCCCGAAGAAAGGATACTGAACTTTTCCCATATATCTATTCTCATTCCTCCTGACGACATGCATTATGGAAAAAACGGCGATTATAAATGGTGTTTGCATTACCAGCGAAACAAAGAAAAAAGAATGGCATGTATGAATGATCCAGAGATTTGGCAAGGCGAAATAACCAAAGAAAATCTGGTAAACCATACACTGCGAAGACTTACTTATAATCCTCTTTACCACCAGATGATTAAAAGATTAGACTGTTTTTTAGAAACGCTGGAATAAAATGTGAGCCCATTTTTTATCCTACCTCGATAGCAGATTCGATGATCTTAGACATAATATTTATCATCCTGCCATTTCAGGGGATTTGTTTGTACGTATTCCAATATTTGATAATAGGATTTTTCATCACGGATAATGTGTTCGTAATAATTGCGTTGCCATAATTTTTTGTTAAACCGTGACCAATCATTATTTTTCACACCCCGAATATATTCATTGGTGG
>JAIORT010000699.1 GCA_021107975.1 Bacteroidales bacterium
AACAGTTTTATTAGGATTCCCTTTTCGTACTTCAATCCTGGTTGGCCTTGCACTGAGTCAGGTTGGCGAATTTTCTTTCATTCTATCCAAAACCGGTGTTGAACATGGTTTGCTTTCAGGGAATATTTATCAGATGTTTCTATCTTTCTCTGTGCTTACCATGGCGGCGACACCATTTATTATAACTTTGGCGCCGCGCGTGGTGGACATTATACTGCGGTTGCCGCTACCAAAAAGGTTAATATCGGGTTTTTATCCTGTTCCGGATATAAAGGTTGATGTAACAAAAGACCACCTTATTATAATCGGCTTTGGAATCAATGGCAGAAATGTAGCACGAGCCGCACGGCTATCAGGTATTCCTTATGCAGTCATCGAAATGAATCCTGAAACAGTAAGGAGCGAACAAGCACGGGGTGAGCCAATTTTTTACGGCGATTCAACCCAGGAGGTTATACTTCAGCACGCAAACATCAAAGATGCGAGAATTGTTGTAACCGCAATTAATGATCCCGCTGCAACCCGCAGAATTACCGAAATTATTCGAAGACTTAATCCGAAAGTTCATTTGATTGTACGGACCCGTTATCTGCAGGAGATGGAGCCTTTGTATGAATTGGGAGCTAATGAAGTCATTCCGGAAGAATTTGAGACATCAGTGGAGATTTTTACCCGGGTTTTATGTAAATATCTTATACCAAGAGAAGAAATTGAAAGGCTCGTGGCTGAAATACGGTCAGATGGCTATGAAATGCTCAGGAGCTTTTACAAAAAATCGCTATCTGTATCAGAATTAAAACTTCAACTTCCTGATATCGAGATCAGCTCTTTGAAAGTTGCTGAAAAGTCACCTTTAGTCGGGAAAAGCATAGCCGAAATTAATCTAAGAAAGAAATTTGGAGTCACTGTGCTGGCAATACGCAGGAATTCACAAATATTGTCCAATCCTCACGCAAACACGCAATTTTTTTCTAATGATACTCTTGTTGTCCTCGGACTTCCTGAAAAGATTGCTAATCTAATGGGATTTATTAAATCATAGCTAATCTAATCACTTCGGTCACTTCAGGATTGTCGCTATCAGCTCTCGTTCAGAACGGACATTATAAAAGATCAAAAGCGGCATTTTTTACGAGTTCATCAATTTTGACATCTTAGCGTTTTGGCGTTATAATCAAGTTATTACTTTTAAAAAGTGAGAGAAAACACATAATGCATGATATCAACTATTCCCACCAGCACGAACTGATTGAACACGACTTTTTGGGCTGCTGTAAAAACTGCCGGACCAGCCTTGAAATAATAAAACCGCATATCATGGCATTTGCCGGAAATATTAAAGGTTATACCAAAAAGATGCTTGCGGCTCTCAAGCCTGAAGAACTTTATCGACTATATCAGCTTCTGGACGATCTCGCCCATATGGAGGCCGGGGGCAACCTTGCAGGCCTTATCCTGGACGAACCTGACATACGGGCGGAGCTGCCTTTGATTCGCTCGTATTATTCAACATTTTTTGATATTCATGAGACTCATTTGGCAAAAAACCTGCTTAAATCACACTCACCGTGGGAAACGTTAAAATCTTTTCCCCTTTATCCTCGATATG
>JAIORT010000704.1 GCA_021107975.1 Bacteroidales bacterium
AAACATCTGGGTTGTAACCAAGGGGGGAATTAGTAGGTTTGAATTACCTGACAAACCCCCTTCTCGTCATGAGAAAATCGTTAATTCACACATTCTTAGAATAGATTAAGATAAGCGAAAATTGAATTGAGTTAATTTAATAATTCAAATACTCTTTACAGGAAAAAGAAATATGATTAATTGCAGATTTAACTCAATTAATAAACAATGAAATATAAAGAGAATATAAAAACAAAAGTATTTAATTCAACTGAAAAGCAATTATTGATAGGATATAAAAATGAAAATATTATTTTATGGTGCAGGTGTAATTGGTAGCTTATATGCTGCACGATTAAAAGATTCCGGTCAGAATGTTTCAATCCTGGCACGGGGACAACGCTTAGCGGACATTCGTAAGTATGGCATCGTGTTGGAAGATGTGAATACCGGTAATGAAAGTACTACTCGGGTTAACGTGGTGGAACAACTAAATCCGGAAGACGCTTATGATCTGGCAGTTGTAATGATGCCTAAAAATTACGTTCCGGAGATATTACCAATACTTGCTGCTAACCGCAATACACCTAATGTACTTTTTATGGTCAATAATGCTGCCGGACCCGATGAAATGATCAGTGCACTAAGCAGGGAACGTGTTCTGTATGGCTTTCCAGGTGCCGGTGGAACACGGAAAGGACATGTAGTTCGGTACAGGATTGTATCTGCCCGTCAACAGCCAACTACGTTTGGTGAAATAGATGGTAGTACTACTGCAAGGTTGGAACAGATTGTCGATGTGTTCAAAGGTGCTGGATTCCCCGTCGCTATCAGTTCCCAAATGGATGCCTGGCTTAAGACTCATGTAGCAGAGGTTAGTCCAATGGCAAACGCTCTTTTCATGGCAGGTGGTGATAATTACCGTTTAGCGCGTACCCGCGATGCCATAGTGTTGATGATCCGGGCGATTCGGGAAGGTTATAAGGTTTTGCAGGAACTCAATATCCCGATTGTTCCAGCCAGGCACAAGATTCTCAAATGGATACCCGAACCTGTTCTTGTAGCATTGATGAGACGCATATTCAAAAGTAAGCAGATGGCTGATCTTATTGGTCATGCGCACGCAGCACGCAATGAGATGAAACAAATTGATAGCGAATTCAGGGCTCTTGCCCGGTCCACTTTCGTTCCGACACCGGCGCTGGACAGATTGTATACCTATTCTGACCAAGATGTCCAACCTGTTGCCGATGGCAACGCCCGGATTTCAATGAACTGGCGTGGTGTGGGGATTGTACTCAGTGCTTTGGTAGTTCTGATAGTCGTTTTAATAATAATATGAATACAAATAAAAAGACCACCGAAATGGAAAATATGAAAATAAATGTAAAAATGAAGCTTTCAGCATTATGGGTAGCTGTAATGTTTTGTTATTTATATGCGGATGTTAAGGCATTTTATCTGCATGGGTTTATAGAAAAAATAATAGCGGGAGAAGTAATGGGTATGCAAATTACTCAAGCGTTTTTGTTGGGAAGTTCAATAGTAATGGCGATTCCGGCTGTTATGATTTTCCTGTCCCTGACATTGAAGGCTAAAGCGAATCGCCGGGCAAACATCATCTT
>JAIORT010000736.1 GCA_021107975.1 Bacteroidales bacterium
TAACAGACTTAAATCACTGAATCGTATTTTATACTCTTTAAACAGATCGTTCACCCCAAATGGGACAAAATTGATTATAAGTATTGATAATGATGGGAAAAATAAAGATGTAGCAGAATTAGCTTCGGAATTTGAATGGAAGTTTGGTGAAAAGGAAGTCATCTATTATAAGGAAAGACTTGGTTTAAGGAATCATATTATTAAATGTGGAGACTTTTCTTTTGATTATGGGTCTGTAATTATTTTAGAGGATGATTTATTCGTTTCGCCCTATTTTTATAAATATGCTCAAGAAGCTTTAACATATTATAGTAACTGCGATAATATTGCTGGCATATCTTTGTACAATCAACCATATACGGAATCGAGTAAACTGCCGTTTATTCCAATTAAGGACAATTCGGATGTTTATTTTAAACAGATACCATCTTCTTTAGGACAAGCGTGGAGCAAAGAACATTGGGATTCATTTAAAAAGTGGTATGATACAAATCCTGATGTACACAACTGTAAAGGATTACCGGTTAAAGTAAGAAACTGGCCTGAAAGTTCGTGGAAGAAATATTATTATGCATATTTAGTAAATTTCAACAAGTATATTGTTTTTCCTCAAATATCTTTTACAACAAATTTCAATGATCCGGGTGAGAATATGATTATGCGGACCTTTTTTGGGCAAATCCCGATAAAGATTATTGAATCTCCATTTAATTTTAAAGCATTAAAAGATGCAATAAATGTTTATGATGCGCATTCTGAAATATTACCTGATAAGATAAAAAAGTTATGCAATACGTTAAATGATTATGATTTCGAGGTTGATTTGTATGGTAAAAAAGACTCATTTACAAAAGATTATGTAATCACCGGTAAAACATGTAAAAACTATATTGCAGGCTTTGAAAGGACAATGAAACCACATGAAATGAATGTAATTATGGATATTAGAGGAGAAGAATTGGTTCTTGCTAAAAGAGATGATATTATAATTAAGCGACAAACAATGGAAGAATTTATCAATGAATACACCTATTTTTACAAGAGCATATTTGATACAAATGTTTTGATAAATTTATTCAAAAGCAGGTTCAAGAAAAAAATAATATCATATTTCATAAAAAAGTGTTAAAATTAATTTTGTAGAATATAATTAACAAAGATAGACCATAAATGGTAAAGCAACTAATAGTTTTATTTATCTTTTTATCTTCTGCTACATTTTTCAGATTAACATATTTGCCAAAAAACTTAATGCTTTTAATGTCATTTGGCTGCACTATGTTTATGGCAGTTACAGTAATTTTAAGCATTATTTATGATAGAGGAAAAAAGTTTAAGCAGAATTTTAGTATCGAAATCTCCCTTATATTATTATCGTTGCTATTAGCTGTTTTTGGAGCCAAATGGGGTCATAATCAAGATTTTATATTAACAGCCTGGGTTCAGGGCAATATGTATTTCTTTTTTTTTTATTTCTTCCTTCATACCATAAGAATTAGACCGGAAGAACTTATGCAGATGGTATTGATAATGGCGTTTTTGTATATCGGATTATTTTTACTGCAATATGTGTTGTATCCAAAAATACTTTTTGGGACAAGA
>JAIORT010000025.1 GCA_021107975.1 Bacteroidales bacterium
AAAGATTTATTCGACAGTACACAAAAACGATTAGAGAACACAGGGTACAAAGTCAATCAGACTCCTTTCGGTTATTTCCTGGATTTAAAAATGGATGCACCCGGACTTTCTTTGGCAAGGGTATTTAAAGCTTTTTAAATTATGACTATATGCCGACTGCCAACTGCCAACTACCTCTCATAACTCCCTTTCTTCAGCATTTTTTTATCCCGAACCATAATCTCACCCATAGCCATCAGGTGTATAATCTCAAAATCAGCATTCAGTAAAACAAGATCCGCATCTTTTCCAATTTCTATCCTGCCCTTTTGGTTCAACTTTAAAATATCTGCAACATTCGATGTAATCACTTTTAATGCTTTTTCAAGTGGGAAGCCTTCGTTACGAACCGTATCAACCATCTCAGTAAAAATAGATTTGGGATAGCCCATTTCAAGCTGGATGAGGTTTCCTTTCTCATCAAAATCGGGTAATGAGCCACAACCATCTGACGTCATGGTAATATGTTCGAGCGGAACACCGGCATTAATTAGTTCAACAATGGATTTGGAAGGTTTAATCTCGTATTGAGGGAAATACGGATACGAACTTGCCGTGATGTCAACATAACCTTCTTTCCCGTATTTTTTTGCATCTTCAAAGATGTAATCATTCCTGTTGCAATGGGTTGGCAGGAACTGTGTAAGTTTAAGCTCGCTTTTTGCAACGACATCATAAAGCGGCTGGAACGGATTTTTTGCATCACCCATGTGAATATTCACAATACCGGCTTTTCCTCCTAACATACCTCCAACTCTTGCATGTTCGGTCAAACGGATAAGTTCTTCGGTAGTCGGGAATGAAGTACGATGGTCGGAAATAGCAATTTCCCCAACGCCAATCACTTCTTCAATCAAAGCTATGTCCTTACCGACATCACCTAATAAAGTCGGAGTCGGCACCTGGTATGCGCCTGTGTACATCCATGCCGAAACGCCTTCGTGGCGCAAAGCTTTCACTTTCATTAAAACGGATTCAACATTACGTGTCATGCCGTCGGTTCCAAGACATCCGATAACTGTTGTTGCTCCTGCTTCTAACATGTACGAAAGCTGCATTTCGGGAGTTCGGGTTGCCGGTCCGCCTTCGCCTCCTGCGCCTGCTATATGAACATGGGCATCAATAAACCCGGGGACAATTTTTAAACCTGAACCATCTATCACTTCAATAGGTATTCCGGCTGGCTTATCAATATTGTTTTCAATAGCAACTATCTTTGTTCCAGCTGTTAGCAAATCTTTTTTTTCAAGATAATCGGGTGAATAAACTTCACAATTTTTAAAAAGTATCATGAGAGTAAAGGTTATGAGTTATTTGTTATTTGTTATAAGTTATTCGTTATATACTATTATCCTGTAAAACTTTGCTAAAAAAACAATGTTATTTAGCAAATCCGCAATTAGTAAGCGATTGATTCAATATTCAATATTCAACACTCAACACTCAATATTCAATTTTTATTATTTCTGCATATTCGACTTCGTAGTTTCAATGTTTTTATAAATTATAGCTATCAACTCTTCCGTTTCTTTCATAATTGGAGCTAATTTCTTTGTATTTG
>JAIORT010000630.1 GCA_021107975.1 Bacteroidales bacterium
ATTTACATTCACAACTTAACGCATTGTCTTATTATGAACGATTTGGATTTGTGAAAAAAGGAGATATTTTTATCGAGGCGGATATAGAGCATTATTTGATGGAGTATGGAGGGTGTTAATGGATTTGGGTTAAAGGACATTAGTCATTAGTAGTCATTCATAGTCATTCGCTTCGCTGTCATTAAGTCATTCATAGTCATTTGTTTCATTGTCATTAAGTCGTTCAATTAAATATTTTGTTTTACCCAGCCATCTTTGCTAAAACAGAGTAATTCATTAAATCCAATATCTTTCAGCAGATAAATCGTTTCATCGAAATAGCTGTTCAACTCATCGGGTTTGTGGGCGTCGGAACTTAATGTAACCGGGATTTTTAAATGCAGTATTTGTTCTAAAATTTGTAAGCCTGGAAATAGCGAATCCGACCTTTTCTTATAAATACCCCTGGTATTCACCTCCACGATGCAGTTGGTTTCGCCGGCAATGTATTTCAATGTTTTCCATACTAAATCCTGATACCATTTTTCATCCTCCGAAAAATATCTGTCTTTATTATGCATCTTGATTTTATCTATGTGGGCGATGATGTCAGGCTTTTGTGTAACAATCATTTCCTGGAGCTGATGATAGTATGTTTCAACTCCTTTCCTTATGTTACCGTTAAAAAATTTAGTTAAACCGTTGTCATAAGTTTCCTGCCGTGGTCCGTCGATAAACCAAAGTCCCTGTTTTTCTTTATTTCTTACAAGGTGAACTCCGCCAATAGTATAATCGAGGTTTCCTTCTCTGACAAATTCTTCAAAGTCTTTTGTAATACCTGGGATATAATCTATTTCGAGTGAGAGAAAAATATTGATTTTTTCACTGTATTTATCTTTTAAAGCCCGGATTGTTGAAATGTATTCATCAAATCTTTCCTCTTTAAGCGAAAAATTATTTTCAAAAGGAACGGGTGCATGGCTTGAGAAACCCAGAGTATGAAAGCCTAATTCGATAGCTTTAAGTATATATTCTTCAGGTTCGGCTTTACCATCGCAAAAGTTTGAATGAGTATGGAGATTAAATAAATTCACCTAATTTTTTTTCTCTTTAAAATTTTTCCTTTACCTTAACTACTTTATAAACCTTATCTCCCCTTCTAACCAATTCTTTAACCGGAATAGAACAAACATCACCCTTTACAGTCTTTTCCACATTTTTTAATTCTATTCTAATTTCAGGAATAAAATCCTCGTAAACTCCTGTGGTGGGTCCAATTATCCTGAATTCATCGCCTACATTCATATCATGGGTTTCTATCTTTATCTCAGCAACGTTTAGCTTTGTAAAGAAATTTGTAACTTTTCCGACATATACCTTTCTTTTTGTAGCTTGTGAACCATAACGTTCTGTCCACTCACCCAATTTTTTTCCCATATAATATCCATCCCAGAAACCGCGATTGTAAACAGTGCTTAACTCATTATTCCACTTTTTAATATTTTCAGTTGTGTAATTTCCATTAAAATATGCGTTGACTGCCTCACGGTACACATTTGTAACGGTTTTTACATAATCAGCCGACCTGCCTCTTCCTTCAATTTTCAGAACCCTTACAC
>JAIORT010000203.1 GCA_021107975.1 Bacteroidales bacterium
ATGAGCAAACTTCTTCTTATAGGGTCAGGCAGTGTACATACATATAATTATTATAATCTTATCGAAAGTTATTTTGATGAGGTTTTGCTAATTACTGATGTTATCCGCCCTGAATTTGATTCAATCACTCCTGTCAAAGGTGATTTTTCAATCCGTAACCCAATAAAAGCTTATAAGAATTATCTTTTTCTAAAGAAAAAAATCAGGCAATTCAATCCTGATATTATTCATATACATCAGGCAAATTCAACTTCTTATTTATCTTTAAAAGCTGCAAAAAAAACCGGTATCCCAACTATAGTAACAACATGGGGAAGCGATGTTCTTATCATCCCGGAACAAAGCAGGCTAATAAACAGAATGATAATTTATAATTTAACAAATGCTGACTATATAACTGCCGATTCAAAATATGTTGCTAACAAAATAGTCGAACGAGTTGGAAAAACAAAAAATGAAATAGTTATCGCAAATTTCGGAGTTGAGAATTTTTATAAAAATGTATCTAAAGAAAATATAATATATTCAAACCGCTTGCACAATAAACTTTACAGGATCAGTTTTGTTTTGAAGGCATTCTCCCGATTTATCAAGGACAAGGCTGAGGAATGGAAATTAGTTATTGCAGCCGAAGGAGAGGAAACCGATAATTTGAAAGCACTGGTACAGGAGTTAAAAATTACTGATAAAGTTGAATTTGTCGGCTGGCTCAATAAAGAAGCCAATTACAAATACTATATCATTGCAAAGATTTTCGTTTCCATTCCCGAATCGGATGCAACAGCTATTAGTCTGCTCGAGGCAATGTCAGCAGGATGTATCCCTGTGGTTTCTGATCTTCCGGCTAATAGGGAATGGGTAACTGATAGGGAAAATGGAATAATTGTTAAGGATTTGAATGAAAATTTTTTACAAAAAGCATTAGATCCGGATATGCAAAAGGCAGCAGAGATCAATAAAGACATTATAAGCCGGTATGGCACAAAAGAAGTTAACAGAAAGAAATTCATTGATCTATACAAAAAAATTCTATCGGAGAAATTATGAAGGTTTGTCATATAACCACTGTTCATTCAGAAAGGGATGTCAGAATTTTTTATAAAGAATGTAAATCATTGGCAAAGCATGGTTTTGATGTAAAACTTATTGTTATAAATGGCAAAAGTTTTACAGAAGACGGTGTAGAAGTAATAGGTGTTCCATGCAATTATTCCGGGAGATTACAGCGTTTCCTGAAAGCACCCAAAGCGGCTTATCGAAAGGCACTACAAGTTGATGCCGGCATTTACCATTTTCACGATCCCGAGTTTTTACCTTATGCCAATAAATTAAAAAGAAAAGGAAAAAAAATTATTTATGATGTGCACGAGGATCTTCCGAGACAAATTTTAAGCAAATACTGGATTAACAAAAGATTAAGAAAGATTATTGCATTTATCGCCGAAAGGGTTGAAAATTCAGTGAGTAAAAGGATGGATCACATTATAACCGCAACACCCTTTATCAGAGACAGGTTTTTAAAAATAAACAGCAATGTTACGGATATTAATAATTTTCCTTTTATGGATATGTCAGATGGAAATACTAATGTGGCAGC